>JACQBD010000074.1 GCA_016194665.1 Gammaproteobacteria bacterium | reverse complement strand
CACCGCTCAACCGATCTAAACTGGGTTAATAAGGGACTGGTTTGCAAGAATCGTGCTATTACCCCCAAGACTGGAGGGGATAGAGCCATTAATACCCATAATTGTCTTAAAAACTGCCTTTTTTAAGCATTTCCGAGACTAAAAACCGGTACGGCAAAGCGCCGCGGCTTAAATTCAGCAAGTCGAAGATCCCCCGTTTTACGCAGATCATACTGGATTATTTCTGGCGCCTGCGGCCGCGACACTCAAAGTCTCGCTTCTAAACATTGGGTGCGGTAGTAAACAGAGAGTATCTTGCATTCGTGGCAAAAGTTCTGTTAAAGAGCTGGAGCGATTAATAATAAATCACTGCGATTGCTTTAACTGAAAAAAACACGGGCGCAATTTGAATTGCATTAACATCCAAGCATGACCATGGCAAGCGTGTCGCGAATTTTTTCAATTTGTTTGCTTTTTTCCGTCTTGCTCATGGCGCTGGATTGCCGCAGCGATGAAACAGCTTCTGTGGCTGAAAACGCGCGTACATCAAACGCGCATAAACCATTAGTAATAGTGATCACACCATCCCGCAGCGAACAATCCAGCTTCGATTTGCCGGTTTCAATCGATCGCATCGATCAGTCCACGATTCAGAACAACGCCGCTAAGGTCAATCTCTCGGAACCCCTAATACGCGTGCCCGGCGTGGTTGCACAAAATCGACAGAACTACGCACAAGACTTGCAGATCTCGGTGCGCGGTTTCGGCGCCCGTTCCAGCTTCGGCGTGCGCGGCGTGCGGCTGTATGCCGACGGCATACCGGCCACCATGCCCGACGGTCAAGGACAAACTTCGCATTTCGATCTCGGTTCCGCGGATCGCATCGAAGTGTTGCGCGGGCCGTTTCCGGCGCTGTATGGAAATTCATCCGGCGGTGTAATTGCGTTGTTTACCGAAGACGCGCAACCGGGATTTACACTGGCGCCCTTCGCACAACTCGGCAGTTACGGCACAAGCAACCTTGGACTGAAAGCCGCGGGAGAACAAGCCGCCATCAATTACGTAGCCAACGTTTCACGGTTCGATACCGATGGATATCGTGCGCATAGCGCCGCCACGCGCGACACCGCTAACGCGAAATTGCGCATGCCGCTGGATACAGACGCTGCGGTCACACTCATCGCCAATGCGGTGTCGATGAAAAATATTCAAGATCCGCTCGGTCTGGCGCGCGCGCAATTCGAAGCGGATCCGCGTAGCGTTCAGCCTAACGCCATCGCTTTCAATACGCGCAAGTCGGTCAGCCAGCAACAGCTCGGTCTAAAGTACGACAAAAAATTGAACTCAGACGATAGCGTTTACGCCATGCTGTACGCTGGCGATCGATCGACGGTCCAATATCAAGCCATTCCTGTTTCGGCGCAGACAGCGCCTACCAGTTCCGGCGGCGTGATCGATTTATCGCGTCAATACAGCGGCGCCGATATTCGCTGGGCTCATCGCGCAAATATAAACAGCGGCACACTGCAATGGACAACCGGCATCAACTACGACAATCTCAACGAAGACCGTCGCGGATATGAAAATTTTGTCGGCACGACACTCGGTGTGCAAGGGAATCTGCGTAGAAACGAAAACAACAACGTGCATAATTTCGATCAATATCTGCAAGCGCAATGGGAACCGAATGCGCGCTGGCTGTTACTGGCGGGCGTGCGCCGCAGCCATGTGAGCGTGCGCTCGCAAGACCATTATATTGTCACGGGCAACGGCGACGACAGCGGCGGGATTCGCTATCACCGATGGAGTCCGGTTCTCGGTGTAACGTTTAAATCATCCGACAGCGTTCATTTCTACGCTTCTTATGGCGAGGGCTTTGAGACGCCGACTTTGAATGAACTGTCCTACCGTGCGGGCGCCGCTGCCGCGTCCGGATTTAATTTTGGATTAAAACCATCGCACAGTGAAAATTATGAAACCGGTGTTAAAACTTTAATCAATGAAAATTGGCGCGCTAATTTGGCGGTGTTTCACATCGACACGAAACAGGAGATCACCGTGCTTTCCAATTCCGGTGGGCGCTCGGTATTTCAGAACGCCGGCAAAACTCGCCGCGACGGCGCCGAACTGGCGCTCGCAGGCGCATGGACCAATGGCGTCGGCGCGTTAATATCCTACTCATGGCTGCGCGCGCTCTATGCCGAATCGTTTTGCAGCGGTGCCTGCGCTGCCACCACGCAAGTACCCGTGGGCAACCGTATTCCTGGCGTGCCGAGCCAGACGTTCTACGGCGAGCTATCCTGGCGCGAACGCGCGCTCGGGTTTATCAGCACGCTGGAAGGAAAATATGCCAGCAAGATTTATGTCGACGACGTCAACAGCGACGCGGCCCCCGCTTATTTTGTAATGAATCTGCGCGCCGGCTTCGAGCAGATATCGCGATCTTGGCGTTGGCAGGAATTCCTGCGCGTGGATAACCTGGGCGATCGCCGATATGCCGGATCGGTGATCGTCAACGAAGGCAATCTGCGATTCTTCGAGTCCGCGCCGGGACGAAACTATCTCGCCGGCATTTCAGCGAGTTACTCGTGGTAAGCCTGGCCAGCGCTCGCTTGTCGGTCCACCCGGTATTTTATGGCAGGCGCCCAACTAATCCTGCTTGATCGCCTCGACCTGAATGCGCATATGAATTTTGCCGGCGCCGCCGTCGGTGTATTTCGTCATGCCGAAATCAGCACGATCCAAATCGCCTTCGGCATCGGCGCCGCAAACTTCTTTTTTCAGCATCGGATGCGGCATGCATTTGAAGCTGTTAATTTTAAGAGTCACGGGTTTGGTCACGCCGTGCAAGGTCAGTTGGCCGTCAACGGACGCCGGCATGTCGCCTTTGAACTTGATCGCGCCCTTGTAATTCATGGTCGGAAATTTTTCGACGTTAAGCCAATCGGCGCTCACCGCATGTTCGTGCATCTTTTCGTGGCCGAAATCGATGCTGGCGGCATCGACCACGATTTCCACATTCCCGGTCTTGGCGGCGCGATCGAGCGTGATTTTACCGGATGACTTGTTGAATTTTCCGCGCCACACCGACAAGCCCATGTGCGTCATCTCCAGACTGGGATAGGTGTGATCGGGATCGACGGTGTAATTCTCTACGGCGGCGAAAGCCGGAAGCGAGACCGCGCCCAGTGCAACGATTATCCATTTCTTGCTAAACATTCGTTTTCTCCTTATCGAGTTGAAAATTATTTGGCGGGTGTAACGATGCGAAATTTAACTATCACTTTATCTTCGAGGGTACTGTCCCACTCGGCGCTGCCGATCGAGTAGGTTTTTCGGGAAATAGGCAGCTCGCCTTCATACACGGAAGCTCCGTGGTCGACGCGTTGGGTAAAAATAATCTTGATGTCTTCGGTCTTGCTTTTCAGGGTAAATTTACCTTTAGCTTCGAAGTGGTTTCCGACAACGGCCACGCTCGATGAGGTAAAAACCGCCTTTGGGTAAGTCGCAGTATCGAACCATTCCTTCTTGCGCAATTCCTCGCTGTATTCCGGCGCGTCCAGATCGAAACTCGCGGTATCGATCTCGATGCGCGCGCGTCCCGCGCTGGGATTTTTGGGGTTGAAATCGATGCTGCCGCTGAATTTATTGAAGCGACCTGCCACCGGCACATTCATCTGGCGAAAAGTCGCGGTAATTTGACTTTTAGCGGTATCGACCGTGGCCGCTGCGGCCAGCGATGTGAAAATAACAAACATCATGGCGGATAAGCGCGACCACAAGCGGATGGCTGAAATTTTCATTGCATGCTCCTAAGAATGAGAACGCGGCGCGAGAAAAGGCAGCATTCGTCCCAGCACACCATCATGATCGACAAAATGATGTTTTACTGCCGCGGCGATATGCAACGCTACTAAAGCGGCCAAACCAAAAGCAAGCCACTGATGCACATTTTCTAAAACTTTGCCGAGCTCTTTGTCTTTTGCAATCAAGTCCGGTATCGGCAATACGCCAAAATAAACCGTGGGCACGCCTTTCGCTGAACTCATTAACCAACCGCTTAACGGCACGATAAACATACATATATAAAGTGCTACATGCGTAAGCCGCGCCGCTTGCGCTTGCCAAGCGGGAAGATTCAGCGGTAAACGCGGCACCGCATGCGTCGCCAGCCAACCCACGCGCAAGATGGCCAGCAGAAACACCGTTACACCCATCCATTTGTGCCAACTAAAATATCGCAACTTGGCCGGAGACAACGGCAAATCGCTCATATAAAAACCCAAACCCCAGCCGGCAAAGATCAGCAAGGCGATGAGCCAGTGCAACGAAATAGCTACTGTCGTGTATCGTTGATTTTCAGAGGTTAAGATATCCGATTTCATTGAGATTTCATTGCCAGATTATTTCTTCTTTTAGACCGGTTTCTTGGGTTTGTTTTGCAGTGCATGCAAAATAATTATCCACCGAACCAACAGGCGCCCACTGGGCTTGCCGACCCTGGGCAATCAAACCGGTGCGTTGCAACACTTTGATAGATTGAGCGCCGTGTCGCAACTGCTTTTAGATTTTGGGTAAGGTGACGCCCTGCTGGCCTTGATATTTTCCGCCGCGATCTTTATACGACGTTTCGCAAACCTCGTCGCCTTCGATAAAGATCACTTGCGCCACGCCTTCGTTGGCGTAGATTTTCGCCGGTAACGGCGTGGTGTTGGAAAATTCCAGCGTCACGTGGCCTTCCCATTCGGGCTCAAGCGGCGTGACGTTGACGATGATGCCGCAGCGCGCGTAAGTGGATTTACCTAAACAAATCGTCAGCACGTTGCGCGGAATGCGGAAGTGCTCGACCGTGCGCGCGAGTGCGAAAGAATTCGGCGGGATGATGCATACATCGCCCTTGAAGTCCACAAAACTGTTGGGATCAAACTTCTTGGGATCGACGATAGTGGAATTGATGTTGGTGAAGATTTTGAATTCGTCCGAGCAACGTACGTCGTAACCGTAACTTGAGGTGCCGTAGGAAACGATCGGTCCGTTATGATTGCGCTTGATCTGATTCGGCTCGAACGGCTCGATCATGCGCTGGCTTTCGGCCATGCGGCGAATCCATTTGTCTGATTTGATTCCCATAGAAGATGCTATTTCACCGCAAACAGGCCCCGTACGCAACGCGTCTGGCGGTGAAATCTTTTTATGTATTTTGAATAACGATGCTCGGGAACTTAGCCGAGAAATCTTTCTTGCGCAGCGACAGCTTCGCCGCCACGCGCCGGGCGATGTCGCGATAGATGTGCGAGATGCGACATTCGGGATCGGCCACCACCGTCGGTTTGCCGGAATCGGTCTCTTCGCGGATGCGCATATCGAGCGGCAACGCGCCGAGGAAATCGACGTCGTATTGCTCAGCCATCTTCTCGCCGC
Organism: Gammaproteobacteria bacterium; assembly: GCA_016194665.1. Classification (GTDB taxonomy): domain Bacteria; phylum Pseudomonadota; class Gammaproteobacteria; order Acidiferrobacterales; family Sulfurifustaceae; genus Sulfuricaulis. Next base: position 2,307 of record JACQBD010000074.1, on the reverse strand, counting down.
CGCCGGCGCCAAAGATATGTTCTTCGTGGCCGCACTTACTGCAAATGTGCGTGCTCATGTTTTCGACCACGCCGAGCACGGGAATCTCAACTTTCTCAAACATCTTGAGACCTTTACGCGCATCCAGCAAAGCGATGTCTTGCGGCGTGGTAACGATAATCGCGCCGGTGACCGGTACTTTCTGCGCCAACGTCAGCTGCACGTCGCCGGTGCCCGGAGGCAGGTCGACGATTAGATAATCGAGGTCTTTCCAATTGGTATCGCGCAACAACTGTTCCAGCGCCTGCGTCACCATCGGTCCACGCCAGATCATCGGCGTTTCTTCATCGATGAGGTAACCGATGGACATCGACTGCAACTGATAGCCCATGACGGGTTCGAGCGACTTGCCGTCTTTGGATTCGGGTTTCATTTTTACGCCGAGCATGGTCGGCTGGCTCGGACCGTAAATGTCGGCGTCGAGTATGCCGACGTTTGCGCCTTCCACGGACAGGGCCAAAGCCAAGTTCACGGCGACGGTGGATTTACCCACGCCGCCCTTACCCGAAGCCACGGCGATGATGTTCTTCACGCCTTCGATCGGCTTCACGCCCTTCTGCACGCCGTGCGCGGAGATCACGGAGGTGATATTAACCGTCACGTCTTTCACACCGGCAATGGCGGCGACTTTTTCTTTAAGTTTGGCGGTGAGACCGGGGATATGTCCTTTGGCCGGGTAACCTAACTCGACGTTGACGCTGACCTTGCCGCCATCGACGGTGATTTTTTTCACGGCCTTGGCCGCGACCAAGTCTTGTTCGAGGTAAGGATCGATCACCTCTTTGAGTGCGGTTTCAACTTGCAACTGCGAAACATCGGCCATGAAGCTAACTCCAAATTCGGTCTGACAGGGGGCGCACATGCTACACCGTGGACCAAAAAAAGTCATGGCCGAAGGCGGCATAAACGCACGAATTCCCTTATGATACCGGGGCCAAAACCAATGAGAAGCGCGCGCCATATACGCTGGCGGCGATTTTATAATGACAGGACGCACGCCGTAGCGATTCATTTATGCCCGATAAAAAACGCAAAATCCTCGTCACCAGCGCTCTGCCCTACGCCAACGGTCCCTTGCACCTCGGGCATCTGGTGGAATACATCCAGACCGATATCTGGGTGCGCTTCCAAAAGATGCGCGGGCACGAGTGCTATTACGTTTGCGCCGACGATACCCATGGCACACCTATTATGTTGCGCGCGCAGCAGGAAGGTATCACGCCCGAGAAATTGATCGAGCGCATGGGCGCGGAGCATAAGCGTGACTTCGACGATTTCGGCATCGAGTTCGACAATTACTATTCCACACATTCGGACGAAAACCGCGAACTGGTGACGGAGATATATCGGCGTCTGTCGAAAGCGGGGCACATTAGCAAGCGCACCATTAAGCAAGCCTACGATCCGGTCAAAAATATGTTTTTGCCCGACCGCTTCATTAAGGGCAGCTGCCCGCGTTGCGGCACACCGGACCAATACGGCGATTCCTGCGAAAATTGCGGCGCGACCTATTCGCCGACCGAATTAAAAAATCCGCTGTCGGTGCTCTCCGGCGTGCCGCCCATAGAAAAAGATTCGGAACATTATTTTTTCAAGCTCGGCGATTTTGAAAAGTGGCTGCGCGAATGGTTGCGCCAAGGCAATAACGTGCAAGCCGAGGTGGCCAACAAACTGGATGAATGGTTCAACGCCGGACTCAAGGACTGGGACATCTCGCGCGATGCGCCTTATTTCGGTTTCGAAATTCCGGACGCGCCGGGAAAATATTTTTATGTCTGGCTGGATGCACCGGTCGGTTACATGGCGAGCTTCAAAAATCTATGCGCCAAGAAAAATCTCAAGTTCGATGACTTTTGGGGCAAGGACAGCAAGGCTGAGCTGTATCACTTTATCGGCAAAGACATTTTGTATTTCCATACGCTGTTCTGGCCGGCGATGCTGGAAGGCGCGGGTTTTCGCAAGCCGACGTCGGTGTTTGCGCATGGCTTTCTCACCGTCAATGGCACTAAGATGTCTAAGTCGCGTGGGACTTTCATCACCGCGCGCTCATATTTGAACCACTTTCATCCGCGCTATCTGCGTTATTACTTCGCCGCTAAACTCAATGGGCGAGTGGAAGATATCGATCTCAATTTCGACGACTTCACGGCGCGCATTAACAGCAACTTAATCGGCAAATACGTCAACATCGCTTCGCGCGCCGCGGGTTTTATCACCGGACGTTTTGACGGGAAACTGAGCAAAGAACTTATCAATAAAGAATTATTG
>JACQBD010000073.1 GCA_016194665.1 Gammaproteobacteria bacterium | reverse complement strand
TCGCTGTTCGGTGTGTCGTTTAGATGCGCCGTGCCGCCAATTTGGCGCAGCGTATTTTAAAAACGTGGTCAGACACCGAAGGGGCTCAAGCTCTCAGGTTACCGGACAGAGGGGCGATGGCGTTTTTAGCCATCGCCTTTTTTATTTTTAACGATTTGTTCGGGATAACAAGAATATGGGATTTAAAACTCCGCTTTACGAAAATCACCTCAAGATGGGCGCCAAGATCGTCGACTTCGGCGGCTGGGACATGCCCTTGCATTATGGCTCGCAAATCGAGGAACACCACAAGGTGCGCCAGGATTGCGGCATGTTCGACGTGTCGCACATGAACGTGGTGGATGTGAAAGGCGCGCGCGTGCGCGATTTCTTTCGCATGCTGCTCGCCAACGACGTGGCCAAGCTCAAGACTAAAGGCAAGGCGCTTTATAGTTGCATGTTAAATAATAAAGGCGGTGTTATCGATGATTTGATCGTCTATTACATGGACGATCAATGGTTTCGAGTGGTGATGAACGCCGGCACGCGCGAAAAAGACATGGCTTGGGTTAATTCGGCGGCGAAAGAATTTGGCGGTTTGACGGTCACGCAACGCGGCGATATGGCGATGATCGCGGTGCAAGGCCCGAACGCCAAGGAAAAAGTCTATCAAGCATTAGGCGAAGCGCTGCGCGCACCGGCCGGCGCTCTCAAGCCGTTTCATGCCGCCACGGTCGGTGAGTTATTCATCGCCACCACCGGTTATACCGGCGAAGACGGTTTCGAAATTATTCTTCCCGCCAAAGCCGCGCCCTTTACTTGGCAGATGTTGCATGAAGCCGGCGTGCCGCCGATTGGCTTAGGCGCGCGCGATACCTTGCGCTTGGAAGCGGGGATGAATTTATACGGCAGCGATATGGATGAAACCACCAATCCGCTCGAGTCCGGTCTGGCATGGACCGTGGCCTTGGAACCCGCGGATCGAAAATTTATCGGCCGCGAAGTGTTGGACAAACAAAAAGCCGCCGGCGTGCCGCGCCAACTGGTCGGCCTTGTGCTGGAAGCCAAAGGCGTGTTGCGCAATCATCAGAAAGTTTTGTGCAACGGCGCCGGCGAAGGCGAAATCACCAGCGGCAGTTTTTCGCCCACGCTTAATCAAGCGCTCGCGCTGGCGCGCATGCCGGCGACCGTCAAAATCGGCGACCGCTGCACGGTCGATCTGCGCGGCAAACCGGCGACGGTACGCGTAGTGAAATATCCCTTTGTTCGTAACGGCAAGAGCTGTCTCTAAATTGAGGAATGATCATGAGCAACACACCCAAAGACCTTAAATATACAAAATCACACGAATGGTTGAAGTTGGAAAGCGACGGCAGCGTGCGCGTCGGCATCACGCATCACGCGCAAGATTTGATGGGCGACATGGTGTACGTTGAGTTGCCGCAAGCCGGCGCCAAGGTCACAGCCGGCAAAGAGTGCGGCGTGGTGGAATCGGTGAAAGCGGCGTCTGATGTGTACGCGCCGATCTCGGGCGAAATCGTCGAGGCCAACTCGACGCTGGCCGATGCGCCCGAAACTGTAAATAAAGATTGTTACGGCGCCGGCTGGATGTTTCGGTTAAAGCCGACGAACAAAACCGAGCTCAATGGCCTGCTCGACGCCAAGGCGTACGAAGCCCTGCTCGCCGCTGAAAAACATTAATTCCCTGCGCGTAAATTTTTAGGATTTATCTATGCCGTTTATTCCGCACACCGACGCTGACGTGAAAGCCATGCTGAAAAGCATCGGCGTTAATTCCATTGACGATTTGTTCGACGAAATCCCCGAAAAACTGCGCGCCGGAAAATTGACGCAGGTGCCGGAAGGACTGAGCGAAATGGAAGTCACGCGCCTGATGCAAGCGCGCGCCACGCAAGACGGCGCCTATATCAACTTCATCGGCGCCGGCGTTTATGAACATCATATTCCGGCGGCGGTATGGGAAATCGTCACGCGCGGCGAGTACTACTCTGCATACACGCCTTATCAGGCCGAGGCGAGTCAAGGCACGCTGCAATTGCTATACGAGTACCAGACGATGATGGCGTCGTTGACGGCCATGGATGTGTCGAACGCGTCGCTCTATGAAGGCGCTTCGGGTTTGGCGGAGGCGGTGTTGATGGCGGTGCGCGCGCACAAAAAAGCGCGCAAGGTATTGATGCCCGTCAGCGTGCATCCGATCTATCGCCGCGTGGTGCAAGCCATCGTTAAAAATCAAAATATCGAGTTGATCGAAGTTCCGCATTGCACCGAAGGCGGGCATACGATTCCGGAATCGCTCAAAAAATATCAAGGCGATGAATTCGCGGCGCTGGTGATTCCACAACCGAATTTTTTCGGCGTGTTGGAAGAAGTGGATGCACTCACCGATTGGGCGCACGCCAATAATATGTTCGCCATTGGTTTGGTTAACCCGACGGCGCTGGCCTTGCTCACGCCACCGGGCGAATGGGGCGCGAAGGGCGCGGACATCGCCGTGGGCGAAGGCCAACCGCTCGGCGCGCCGCTGTCTTCCGGCGGTCCGTACTTTGGTTTTTTATGTTGCAAAGAAGCGCTGGTGCGGCAAATGCCCGGACGCATCATCGGTCGCACCCTGGATAAGGACGGCAAACCGGGATTCACGTTAACGCTGCAAGCACGCGAACAACATATTCGCCGCTCTAAGGCGACTTCTAATATTTGCACCAACCAAGGTTTGGTCGTGACCGCCGCCACCATTTATATGGCGCTGCTCGGCCCGCAAGGACTCGAACGCGTTGCCCGCGCCTGCCACGCTAACACCCTGGCCTTGGTTGAAAAACTCACCGCTATCAAAGGCGTGACGCGCGTGTTCAATCGTCCCGTATTTCATGAAACGGTTTTACGTCTTGATCTACCGGTGTCCGATGCCTTACGCGCGCTCGAAGCCCAGGGTATCCTAGGAGGCTACGACCTGACGGAACATTACCCAGGTTTGGGTTCGTCGCTGTTGACCTGCGCAACCGAAACGCGCACTCAAGAAGACATCGAGCAATACGCGTTTCACTTGGAGCGAATCGTCAGCCAACGCCGCCTGGATCCGGCGCGCGCCGTCTAAAACCAATCCGAACGCTTAATTCAAGGAGAACATCATGGCCAAAATCACGCTTAAAGGAAATCCCATTAACACCAATGGCGACTTGCCCAAAGTCGGCGCCGCCGCTCCGGCATTTAAATTGACCGACGCCGATCTTAAAGATGTATCGCTCGCCGATTTCAAAGGCAAAAAGAAATTGTTAAACATCGTTCCCAGCCTCGATACGCCGACCTGCGCGTTATCGACCAAAAAGTTCAACGATTACGCCAAGAGCCATAGCGATACCGTGATGCTAATGGTGTCGGTGGACCTGCCCTTCGCGCAAAAACGTTTTTGCAGCGTGGAAAACACCATGAACGTAAAAGCTTTGTCGATGATGCGCGATCGTCATTTTGCTAAAGATTACGGCGTGCTCATCACCGACGGCCCGCTCGCCGGCATCACCGCGCGCGCGGTGGTGGTGATCGATGAGAACGATAAAGTGAAATATGTGGAGTTGGTGCCGGAGATTGCGCAGGAACCGAATTATGAGAAGGCGTTGGCGGCGTTGAAATGACACGCACTTTTTTATCCGTCATCCCTGCGGAAACAGGGATCCAGGCTTTGAATGGTATCGCGCGCTTCGCGCGCGATCTCAACAGCTACTTGTGGGTGGTTGACCCACCGCAAGTTCCTTTTCTTTGCTTGTGCAAAGAAAAGGAACCAAAAGAAAGCACACCCCGAAGCCCACGAAAGCCTCCTCCGTTCCTCGCCCCACCGGGCGCTCGCCAACTCGCCGATCGCG
>JACQBD010000051.1 GCA_016194665.1 Gammaproteobacteria bacterium | reverse complement strand
TCCACAGAATGCCAAGGTCGTCAGCTTGCTCGACAAATTTAGCGATGGTCATCTTGTTCATGGCCTTGGCCAGATCGATCACGGCCTTAAGCGAAGTTCGAGTCAGCGGGTCGGTCGAGAGATTGCGAATCAAAGTGCCGGAAATTTTCAGGAAATCGATCGGCATGTCGCGCAGGCGATTGAGCGTGGCCAGGTTGTTGCCGAAATTATCGACCGTGAAGCGGCAGCCGATTTTATGCAGCGCTTGCATGAACATGGCCGAATCGGCGGGATTCGCCATGACCGCGGATTCATCGGCTTCGAGCACGACATATTCCGGTTTGACGCGCGACGCCGCCATTTGTTTTTGCAGCATCGACAACAAGCCGGGATCTTTCAATGCCGCGGGACATAGATTGATAAAGAAACTGGCTTGGCGATTTTCCCGGTGCAGCGCCGCCAAGGACTGAATCGATTCGCGAATTACCCAATGATCGATTGCGGTCGACAGATTGAATTGTTCCGCCGCCGGCATAAATTGTCCGGCGTTAATGAGCTCGCCGTTGCGACCGACGAGGCGCAGCAGGACTTCAAAATATTCCGCGGGATCGCCGTGCAAATTGACGATCGGTTGGTAGACGAGTTGGAAACCATTTTTTTCCAAAGCGGTGCGCAGGCGCACTTCCATTTCCGATGCCCCGCTGATGTTCGCTACCGGCGCCGGTCGCGGAGCCATTTCCAGCGGAATGGTTAATGCCGGGACCACAGCCGGCGCAATGGGCGGTGGGGTGATGACGGGTGCAGGCACAGGGGCAACCGGAGCCGGTGTCGGTGCGACGTATCCGCTAGGTGGCGGCGATGCGGGAATAGACGGCGGCGTGGGCGCCGGCGCCGGTGCGGAAACCATTTCTTCCTTTATAACTATTTCAGCCTCGTGTTTGACAGCCGCCGGCGCTGGCTTGGCGCGACCGTGTTGGCACGATTGATAAGCCTTGTTCAAAGCTGCTTGTGGGCTTTCGATTTTTTTGTCGATGACCACCACGCCGACCGTGCCATCGCATTTAAAACTATGGCTGCCTTCGCTAAAGGTGGTTTCTTTTAGCGATAACATCAAAGCCGCTACCGCTTCTTTAATTTGCGCTTCTTTCATGCCATGCAGTAGCGCGGTGAATTCATCGCCGCTAAAGCGCGCGAGCACGGCGGATTCGCCCAGTTTGTCGCGGAACAGGCGCGCGATTTTGAGCAGGATGCGATCGCCGGCGGCGTGCCCATGGGCATCGTTAATTTCTTTCAGTTGATTGAGATCCAAATAGAGCAGGGCGCATTGGCCGTCGTCTTTTTTTACTTGCTCCAGCGCTTTAGTCAGCTCTTGCGTAAAGTGATGTCGATTGAACAAGCCCGTGAGCGGATCGTGTTGATTGAGATATTGCAGGCGATTCTCGACCGCTTTGCGTTTAGAGACATCCGTGACGACAAATTGCGTACATTGCTCGCCGTTGAGCATGATCGGCGAGATCGCCAACTCGGCGTGAAAATGTCCGCCGTCTTTTTTAAGCGCAAGAAATTCCGGCGGACTATTATGCAACGCTGGTTTGCGCAAATAATCTTTAAAACGCACGTGTTCGCTTTTGTCGATGAGATTGAGCAGCGGTATGCCTTCCAGTTCGCTTAGACTTTCGTAACCGAAAATTTCCAAATAAGTTTTGTTGGCGTCGATATGCATGCCGTCTTGGCAGTAACAAATGGCTTCGCGCGAACCTTCGATGATGGCGCGATTTTTATTTTCCGATTCTTTAAGGGTGTTGGTCATCTGGCGCAGCTGGCGGCGCTCGTCGGCAGAACGCAGTTCCCGTTCCACTACCGGCGCGAGACGCGCGGCTTGATTTTTGAGCACGACATCGTGCGCGCCGTTGCGCATGATTTTGACGAGATCGTTGTCGCGGATGTTGCGCGTGACGACAATAAAAGGAATTTCGAGGTGCGCGCGTTTGACTAAATCCAGCGCCAACTGCGCACCGAAATGGGGCAAGGTATATTCAGAGAGCACGACGTCCCAACTGCCTTTGTCGAGCGCGGTCTGCATCGACGCCAAATCTTGTACGCGTTGGTTCTTAAGCATGAAGCCCGCTTTGCGCAGCGTCGCCACGGCCAGCTCGGTGTCGTCCGGCGAGTCATCGACAATCAGTAAACGTAAAATCTTTTTATCCACAAGCTCCTCTTTCTCAAGAGTATTTTAGTCAATCTTTTCTGTAAACCGGTATTTCGGCCAAGCTCTTTTAAATTCGCCCCGAAATGAGCACTCTACGCAGACAAGTAAAACTCATTCTGGATGTACCCTCAGTCGAGCAAAATACGCCACTAGTCGCTGGCGCTATAACGCCTGGTTGTTATTCCCCAAACCCCGTATAGGCTTCCCTTCCGACAGGGTGCGGGGTAGCGTTGGGAGACAAGCAACTTTCCAAGGCAGGAAGCAAACATTAACCGCCAAAGCCCTTAAAACATAGGTGGTGTGAGGTTTTTTGCGTCCACACCTTAAAAAAACGGAAATAGGGAAGCAACAGGGAGAGAATAGCATGAGTAATGCCCATCGGTTGGGAAGCAGCCGGGACTTAAACCCTCCTTACGGCGGCATCCTCGTCAATTTACAAGCCAATCCCGAACGTGTCGCCGAGCTTAAAGCGGCGGCGCGCGATTTTACTTCATTCGACCTGAGTCCTAGGCAGCTTTGCGACATTGAAATGCTGGCCACCGGCGCCTTTTCGCCGCTGACCTCATTTATGGGCAAGGCGGATTACGAGGCCGTATGCAGTCAAATGCGCCTGGCTGACGGACGCTTATGGCCCATGCCCATTACCCTAGATGTGTCGCGCGCGCTGGCGGATAAATTAACCGCCGGCCAAATGTTGGCGTTGCGCGACGCCGAAGGGAGTTTGGTGGCGGTGCTGACCGTGAGCGAAATATGGCAACCGGATAAAACTGCGGAAGCGCAAAACCTGTATGGCACCGTGTCCATGTCGCATCCCGGCGTCAATCATTTGATGAATGTCGTAAACGAAATGTACGTTGCCGGCAAACTCGAGGTGGTCGAACCGCCGCCGCATCACGATTTCGCCGCGGAACGTGCGACACCGGCGGCAGTGCGCGCGCAGCTTCGACGCCAAAATGCCAGCCGCGTGGTGGCTTATCAGCCGCGGCATCTCATGCATCGGGCGCACGTCGAGTTCACCAAGCGCACGGCGTATTTAAACGACACCGTGATATTGATCCAAGCCGCCATCGGCCGCAAAGGATTAAGCGAACCCGATCACTTCGCGCGCGTGCGCGCGTTGGGTGCGGTACGCAATTACTATTCGTCGCAGATGGTGCTGTTGAATCTCATCGAATTATCGCCGCGCTACTGCGGTCCGCGCGCGGCTTTATGGCACGCCATTGTGCATAAAAATTTCGGCTGCTCGCATTTCATTGTCGAGCACGATCACGACGATCAAGGCGAAGGCGCGACCGGCGAACCTTTGTACGGCGTGTACCGCGCGTTCGAATCGGTGCAATGGCATGCTCAGGAAATCGGTATCGAGGCCGTGGCATTCAAGCATTTGGTGCAAGAAGAAGATCAACCGGAAAAATTTCTATCGCCGCGGCGCAACAAACGCCGCATGCAGGACACGCTGCGTTTGGGGCCAAGCCAAGCAGCGGAAATCGCCAATTGGTTTTCCTATCCCAAAGTATTGGAAGAGTGGCGCAAGACCCAGCGTCACGGCTTCACATTATTTTTTACCGGTTTATCGGGCGCGGGCAAATCTACGTTAGCGCAGTTGTTGTGCGCTCGCCTCAAGGAACGCGAAGAACGCCCGGTTACCTTGCTGGACGGCGACGTGGTGCGTAAGCATTTGTCCTCCGAGCTGGGTTTTTCACGCGAGCACCGCGACATCAACGTAATACGCCAAGCTTATGTGGCGAGTTTGATTACCCGTCACGGCGGCATTGCTCTGTGCGCGCCGATCGCGCCGTACGCCGCCACGCGTTCCCAAGTGCGTGCGATGGTAGAAGAGCATGGTGACTTCGTTGAAATTTATATCGCTACGCCGCTTAAGGTTTGCGAGTCGCGCGATCGTAAAGGATTGTATGCGCGGGCGCGCGCAGGATTGATTAAAAATTTTACCGGCGTGTCCGATCCTTATGAAGAGCCGGTGAATCCGGAGATTGCGATCGATACTTCCTTGCAATCGGCCAATGAAGCGGTGGAAAAAATCTTAAGCTATCTCACCGCGCAAGGTTACCTGACAACCAAAGCCGGTGCGGATGAAGTTAAGATTAAAGCCGGCGGCGCCACGCTGTGGCATTCCACTTCCAGCCGCACGCCGGAATGGTCGCCGGCCGCCGACGCGGATAAACCGTTAAGCTCGAAACTTCAGCGCTGATTATTTTTGGGAAAGCCACGCCCATCGCGTGAAATCACGCGATGGGCAGTATCAATAAAAAAGTACTGCCTGTTCCCGGCGCACTTTCAAGTTCAATCTTCGCCTGGTTAATTTGCGCCGCCCAATGAGCGATGGCCAGGCCCAATCCAGCTCCTCCCTTATTGCGCGCGCGTCCTGCATCAGGCCGATAAAAACGTTCGAATATTTTTTGCTGATGCTCGGGGGCGATGCCGGGACCCTGGTCGTGAATTGAAACGATAGCTTGAGTTTGGGTTTGGTAAACATTTATTAAAATAGCGCTGTGTGCGGGACTGTATTTTATAGCGTTGTCCAATAGATTCATGAGAACTAAGCGCAATGTCGCACGGTCAGCGCGCACGCTGATTGTCTCTTGTAGCTGAAAAGAAATAAGTTGTTGTTTCTCTTCAGCCAGCACTTGTAGACAGTCGGCGACTTCTCGCGCTAATTCAGCAAGTAAAAACCTTTCTATGTTTAACGCAGTTTGATCGCCATCCGCGCGTGTGAGCAACAATAATTTTTCCACCAACTGTGTCAATCGTTCGACTTCCTCCAGCATGCTGCCGATAATTTCTGAATATTCTTGGGGATCTTTAACACCGTTGATGGCGTTTTCGCCGACATTGCGCAAGACGGTAAGCGGAGTGCGTAGTTCGTGCGAGGCATCGGCGGTAAATCGCCGCAACTGCGTAAACGCGTCTTCCAGGCGTTGCAAGGTGTCGTTGAATATGGTTGCCAACCGGCCAAGCTCATCGTTAGGCTGAATCACGGGCAAACGCTGGGAAAGATTATGCGCGCTGATTTCTTTGGCTTTAGCGGCCATGCTGCCGATAGGCGCGAGCATGCGTCCGGCCAAAAAATAACCGCCGATGAGTGCCAATGTAATGGCGATCGGGCAGCCGATGAGTAATACGGTCGCGAGACTTTTCAAGGTTTGATCGATTTGCGCGGCATGATGCGCCGCGGCGATGATCCACTTATTATTTGGCGCCTGTACGACAACCGTGCGCATGTAAAACCGTCGTCCGTCTGCAGCTATCCCTGTTCCGAAACCGGAAGCCGGGATTGTCGGTACTTCGAAACGCAATTGTGACGTTTGCCAACCGTTAGTTGAATAAATTATTTTTTCGCCGTCGCTGATTTGAAATAATTCCGTGCCATCTTGCGTATCGAGTTGATTCAAATTTTTGGGATTCTGTGCTAGCACGCGTTCAATCCGGTCGGTATTCATGCGTAATAAATTTTCAACGTGGAAAAGCAGGCTATAACGCACATAAATAAAAATGGCGCTGGCGAATAGCAGCACAATGAGTGTCAATGACAAGGTGTACCACGCTGTCAGGCGCCAACGTAAGCTATGCCCAATCACGAATCGGTCTCGCGCAAAACGAAACCGACGCCGCGCACGGTTTGCAGCAGACGAGTGCTGAAAGGATCGTCGAGCTTGCGCCGCAGACGCGCGACGTGCACATCGATGACGTTATCCAGCGGCGTGGCGCGATGGCTTTCCTTCCACACATCGCGCGCCAGCATTTCACGCGACACCACTTGTTGCGGATGGCGCAGCAAATAAACGAGCAACTCAAATTCGCGTGCGGTGAGCTCGAGGATCTGGTCGCCGCGACTGGCGCGGTGCGCATGAATATCGACTTTTAAATCGGCCAGTTTAAATGTATTGGCGATATCGGGATTCTGCCGGCGCAGCAATACGCGCAAGCGTGCGTGCAGTTCCGGAAAAGCAAAAGGTTTAACCAGATAATCGTCAGCGCCGCAATCCAAGCCTTGCACCCGATCGCTTACGATGTCGCGCGCGGTGAGCATTAATACGGGAGT
>JACQBD010000104.1 GCA_016194665.1 Gammaproteobacteria bacterium | reverse complement strand
AAGTCTCGGTATTGATCAAACGAAAGACTTCATCCGCTGAAAGGTGCGCGCAGCGCGTAAATAAAAGGCGTGTGATTGAAATGCGCTGCGAGGTGGGTTGGATTCCATGCTGTTGCAGCAGCGCGACAATATCGGAGTCGGATTTATATCTATCTTTCATTTAGAATTATTATAAATCAGTAAATTATCAGCGTCCATTGTCCTTCATAATCTTACCGTCTATCTGCCATTATCAACCAATCGTCTATGTTGGAATTCTCGTAAAGACATAAAAATTAGATCGACTCTTTTGCTTGTGACAATTCTGGGCAATTGCATAGCTGGAATGCATGATTAAACTTAGTGATTGAGATTCTACAAAACGTATGGTTTATCCTAGTTTTAAGGGTGTTCGGGCTGATAACATGCATTCTCAGAAAACAAAAGTAGTTTTCAGCAGACATAAGGTATTTCCTTTTGTCTGTCTTTCTTTACCGTTTGTCTGCCAATCAAATCCGCGTAATGTGCCATTAGTCTCTTCAAATAAACCTTTTGTCGGTTCATGGGGTTTTACTTTAATTGAAATGATAATAACCATAACAATTGCTGGAATTCTTATGGCTGTAGCTGCCCCGAATATGTTCACTTTCGTTGCGAGCAATCGTTTGGCTAGCCAAGTTAACGATTTAATCAACGGATGGCTTGTTTATTATGTTGACCCCATCACCGCAGCGAATGTCACTTTAAAGCTCCATGGACAACTGACTGGGAACAATACCCTTACTGCTCCTGCTCCTGTTTTAACTTTCAATAAAAGCGGGTTCTTAACCAGCGCTGCGGGAAATTTCACCTTATGTGACGGTAAACTTAAAAAGTCACGTATCTTGAATATCCCCGTTACCGGCCGTCCTGCCTTGACTGAAAATACTTGTTAATTGGCTAAAGAAATGACCTCTATTAAAAAAAGTATCCAAGCATGCACCCGCGGCTTTTCCTTAGTGGAAGTCTTGGTTGCGTTGTTAGTTTTGTCCATCGGCCTGATGGGCCTAGCAGCGCTTCAAACGACATCTCTCCAATACAATACCGGCTCTTATTTCCGTACCCAAGCCACCTTTCTGGCGTACGACATTCTAGATCGCATGCGCGCCAACAGTGGCGCAATAGCTGATTCAAACGGCAATGGATACGACCAGCCGTCATCAACCGCTGTGACGATTCCCGTAAATTGCGACACGACGCCGTGCACAAGCGCTCAACTAGCGTCTTACGATGTTAGAAAATGGTATGACAGGGCTGTCGCCATGCTTCCAAATGCTGCAAACACGCCACCGACAATATCTATCGACGCCGCCAAGAAAGTAACGATCACAATACGCTGGATGGAGCGGGATTTACCCATGCGCCAAGACTGGATAATACAACTATGAAAAAGTTTTACATCTCCAGGAATCAGCGGATGCATGGCTTAAGCCTAGTGGAGCTAATGGTTGCGCTTACCATTGGCTTAATAATCCTGGCAGCGGTTTCGTCTTTGTTCGTCAGCAGCAAACAAACTTACACCACCCAAGACAGCCTGGCACGTCTTCAAGAGAATGGTCGCTTTGCCCTACAATTTCTCATTAAAGATATTCGTCTCGGTGGTTATTTTGGCTGTCTGGATGAGATGTATGCGCCTTCTCCGGGTATTGCTGTTGCTGGCGGTCTGACTTTTTTTACCAATGCAAGAGTTCCACTCGAAGGTGCAGAAAATGCATCGGGAACATGGTTTCCCTCTGCATCTGCATTGCCCGCCGGTATAAAAACGGGTACCGATGCTATCGCAATTCGCATGGGAAATCTTGGGGCCTGGGCCAACGTCACGCCAGGCATGCTGAACGGATCGAGCAATATTAACGTAAGCAGTGTGACTCCTTTCGCGGTAAACGACATTGTTGTGATATCCGATTGCGCGACTGCAGACATCACTCAGGTCAGCGGATTTTCAGGCGTCGCCCTCACTCACAGCATGGCCCTACAAAAAGCTTACGCCGCGCCAGCGGCACGCGTCTATTCACTGGTCACACGACAATATTTTGTTGGAACTAAAACTGTTGCCGGGAAAGTAATCCCCGTCCTGTATCGCCAGGATAATTCCGGCGCTCCTCAAGAACTGGTGGAAGGAGTCGAAAGCTTACAAATCTTATATGGAGAAGATACTGACACTCCCCCAACAGACCGAACAGATGGGGTTCCCAATGTTTACAGGAAATAAGAACACGGATATTGATGCTACATCTTATGACGTAGATGGAGACGGTAGCACTGACTTCACGCCACCCAGTAGCCCTCCAGATAGATACAGACGACGTGTATTTCAAACTACAGTGCAACTGAGAAATATGCTATGAGCACGCCACACTTGCCACTCCTGAAATATTGCGCCCCATCTTCCGGCAATATAACGCAGCACCGAGCATGCTCCTACAACATTGCACGCGAGCAAGGCATGGCACTCATTATGAGTCTGGTAATTTTAATGATCCTAACGCTCTTAGGTATCACGGCCATGGGTACTTCCTCCCTCGAAGAAAAAATGTCCGGCAATACACAGGAAGGCGCGCGAGCTTTTGAGGTCGGAGAATCTGGCCTGCAAAGCACACTGAGTGATCCTGCTCAATTCTCAACAAACAGCGCGGTAACCTCGCCAATATACTCAACCAACGGCCGCGCAGCCCGGGTCACTACAACATGGCTACAAACTACGCAGCCGCCGCGCGGCAGCGGAAATCAAACGGGGTTTATGGCTAACCATTTTCAGCAAGCAAGCGTTGTAAACACAACGGTAGACAGCTCCAACATTGGTCTTAACACAACAGTCACACGTGGCGTCATAAAATTAGCGCCGCCGTCCGAATAATTGCAGAAATAATTGTAGAGAGGTATCGCAACATGAAATCAAAAAATCTCATTCTGAATCGCCTGACTATTGCTTCTGCCATCGCTCTCCTTTTTACAGCGATGACAACGAATACCTTGGCGCGCGATACCGATATCTACTTCACCGATCCCTCCGCCAGCGGACTTAAGCCCAATGTACAGCTGATCCTGGATACCTCGGGAAGCATGAATGAATATGTTTCCTTAGGCATGAGTCGCATCGACCATATGAAACAAGCGATGAAGACCATTATCGACGAAAGCACCAATATCAATATGGGCGTCATGCGTTTCTCGCGCGCTGAAGGCGCGGCGGTGATCTATCCGCTGGCTGATCTAGACGCTACCGCAACAGATTACGGCAATCTCATCGCCGCCATGCAAAACCAGAGCGACGACGCCGAGGAAAACGGCGGTACCGTCACTACTACCAACACGTCTTACAACTTCACCTCCGGTAACGTTGTCGGCGTTCGCTTCATGAATGTCTACATTCCCCGCGGTGCCACCATCACCAGCGCCAAATTAACTTTCACCGCTGACGCCACCCAGTCAGCCGCTACGAATATCACTATCTCCGCAGATGATCATGATGACACGCCGACATTCAGCACCATCACCAACGACATCACTAGCCGCGCTCAAACATCAACCTCTGTAGCCTGGAGCGTACCTAGCTGGAGTAATGGCACTCGCTATGAATCGCCAAATATCGGCGCGGTTTTACAAACCGTAGTGAATCGCACTGGTTGGTGTAGTGGCAATGCGGTAGCCTTTCGCCTAACCACCAGCAGTGGCTCACGCACAGCACGTGCTTACGATCTCTATGTTTCCAACGGCTATGAAAATTACAATCCCAAGCTCGTTGTCACCTATACTCCGCCCGCTGCCGGCACCATCACCACTTGCAATAAAACAGTAGTTTCGCGTGTTAGCCTCGGTTCGGATGACGCAGAACAACGCGTCTCAAACGGCAACATGACTACTTCTCAGACAACCAACCCTGCCCGGATTCAACTTACTAAAGCAGGTACTAACGAACAGTACGTCGGCCTTCGCTTCCAAAATATCAATGTTCCTAAAAGTGCGGTCATTGTTTCTGCGTCAATCGAATTCCGAGTCCACACTGCCAACTCCACCGCCGCTTCGCTAACCATATATGGCGAGGCCAGTGACAATCCGGCGACATTCTCGGGAACCAGCAATAATATTTGGTCGCGAACAAAAACTACCGCGTCTGTGGATTGGAATAACCTGCCCAATCCAGCTGCCGAACAAGCCTTAACAACACCGTCTCTTACATCGGTCGTGCAGGAAATTGTAAACCGCGGTGGCTGGGCACAGGGCAATGCCATGGCATTTTTAATCCAGGCCCAGGGCGGCTCTTCCGGTCCACGAAATGTTTATGGATATGAAAATTCGGCCGGCAAGGCGCCATTTCTGCGCATCGTTTATCAGGCCACGACTGATACCACCCGCAAGGTGCGCGACGAACTCAAGGCCGCAATCGTCGCCATGACTGCCGGTGGCAGCACTCCCATTGTGGACGCTTTGTATGAAAGTGCTCTCTACCTGCGCGGCAACACGGTGGATTACGGCAAAGTACGCGAAAACGGCACCTCGGGCACGAACACTCATTTGCTGCGCGTGAGTCATCCGCTTACTTACAGTGGCGGTACATTGAGTCAGCCAGCGGGTTGCACCAACGCCAATATCGAAGCCACTGCCTGCGAAGGCGAGCAGATCACGGGTAGTCCGACTTACATCTCGCCGGTAACCGCAGGATGTCAATCGAATCACATGGTATTGTTCACTGACGGCGCCGCTACAGCCAACAACTCCACCACCAAGGTCATAACCATGACGGGCGCATCCAGTTGCTCAGGCTCGGGCGATGAGGCTTGTGGCGTGACGCTTGTACAATACCTGGCTGAAAACGATCAGTTTTCTGGGTTTCCTGGAACACAACCTATCAAGACCCATACTATCGGCATCAACATCAGTAACCAATTTCTTCAGGATCTCGCAACGGCGGGTCAGGGAACCTATAACAGCGTGTCCAATGCCGATGAACTCGTCACCGCGTTTCAGGCAATTTTAAATCAAGTGTTGTCCGATCCAACAGGTTTCGTCTCACCTTCGTTGGCGGTCAACGCCTTTAATAGACTTTACAACCAAGACGATGTCTATTTCAGCTTGTTCAGTCCGCAGATGGCGATTGAATGGCCTGGCAATGTGAAGAAGTACCGCCTATGCGATACCGGAGAGTCCTGTAAGTTTGGAGAAATAATGGACGCAAATAGCGCATCGGCCATAGACTCCAACACCAGCAAAATAAAACTTACTGCGAAAAGCTATTGGAGCAGTGCGGCCGACGGACCTACTGTGGATCTGGGAGGCGCGGGCGAACAAATTCCAGCTTATGGTACACGCAAGGTATATACCTATACCGGTACTGTCGATGTACCGGCGGCACCCGTCGATCTCTCTGCGTCCGCTCACTTAGTGACAGATGCTAACACCGTCATTACCCAGGGCATGCTTGGCGCCAGCTCCGCGACCGAACGTACCACTATTATTAATTGGATGCGCGGTCAGGATGTTCAAGACGATAACAACAACGGCTCGACTACCGACAACCGTTGGAAGTTCGCGGATGCATTACACAGCCGTCCTATCACAGTTACTTATGGTGGAACCGCTACCAGCCCCGTCACCAAACTCTTCGTTGGCACCAACGACGGCGGATTACGCATGATCAATACCAGCACGGGCGCAGAAGAGTGGATCGTCTATCTTCCCGAGTTCCTAGATGATATGAAAACACTCATGGACAATAACAGTGGTGAACATTTTGTCGGCGCGGACGGCGCGCCCTCGGTTTGGGTGGTGGATAACAATAGCAATGGCATCATTGAATACACCAACGGTGATAGGGTCTATTTGTTTATCGGCATGCGCCGCGGCGGACGTAATCTCTACGCCTTCGACGTAACGCCCGCCAGCCCTCTGACCTCACCTTCAGCCACCGGCGGCATCACGCCAAAATTTCTCTGGCGCATCCAAGGAGGTGGAGCCGGTGATTTCGCAGGGCTAGGTCAGACTTGGTCGCGCCCACGGGTTGCCACCATACGCATCAAGTGCACGCCCGGCGACACCACCTGTGATGATGGCGTGTCGGGTACACCAGATAGCAAGAATAAAACCGTGCTCATCTTCGGCGGTGGCTATGATCCCAGTCAGGACAACGCTTTTCCTGCCGGGGCGGATTCCATGGGTAATTCCATTTATATCGTCGATCCTTTAAATGGTTCGCTGATTTGGCGGATTGGCGGTACAGGCTCGGGCGCACCGTTTGAATTAGCGGAAATGAAGTATGCGATAGCCTCCGATATTGCCATACTCGACTCCAACGGGGATGGCGCAATTGATCGTCTTTACGTGGGCGACACGCGCGGGCAAATATTCCGTATCGATCTCGGCGACCAAATCGACCCAGCAGCCTCTACGACTACGTTAAAAAATGGGGGGTCGAGTGCTTACGTGTTTGCCGATATCGGCTGCACAGGCGGCACACGCTCTAACGACTGTAGCGCTACCTTGAAATACCATCGGCGTAAGTTCTTCTATATGCCGACACTGGTGCAGGCACGCGATGCGGTGTATTCCACATCGGCAAATTATGATCTCGTTGCGATTGAAAGCGGTGACCGCGAAGATCCGCTCGACAAATTAACGCAAGCCCTAAACGTTGATCCTGTATACAATCGCATCTACGCATTCCGTGATTATAATTATCAATTCGGTGCTCCCGGCTCAGCAGCCACGCTCACTGAAGGCGACCTCTACAACAGCACCAGTAATGACTTAGAGGATCCAAGTAGCGCAGGTTACGCAGCGGCGCTTACTGCCCTTAAGTCAGCAAAGGGTTGGTTCGTGGAACTCAAAAATACGACAACGCCCAACTGGGTAGGCGAAAAAGGACTAGCGGAAATCACCGTATTTTCGGGCGTCCTCTATGCCACGACCTACATACCACCAAGCGTTGGCCCCGTTACCCCAGGGACGTGTCCGCCGCCGGCTGAAGGTTCGGCTCGTCTTTATGGCCTCAACTATTTATCTGGTGCCGGCATTGTGGACCTCAATAACAGCGGCAGCGGTATCGACCGTTTTGTCGACGTAGGCGGCGGCATTCCTTCCGGAGTAGTCATCGTAATTCGTGAAGGCGGGACCACAGGCCTAGTAGGCACCAGTGGCGGCGGTGCATTTGGTTCCGGCGGAAGTCCAGCGGGGAGCTGTAATGGCGCTCAAGGTAAATTCTGTGTAAAAAATTCCTCTGGAGCGATACCCTCTTTTTGGTATGACGACTAATCCTGAATAACTACTCCTGCTGCCTCCTCGTTAAGAGGAGGCAGTTCTTTTTTCGGAATTTCTTAATTAATTAAGGAAGAAATGAGATGAGACACCTAACATTACACGGCTTTACCCTCATCGAACTCATGATTGTGGTGGTAATCGTCGGCATTCTCGCCGCAATCGCCTATCCCGGCTATACCAAATACATGCAACAGACACGGCGATCTGATGCACAGATTGCGCTTACGAATGCTGCCGTTCAGCAGGAAAAATTTTATTCGGATTGCGGTACTTACGCGACGACGCTGGAAGGCGCGCGACTGTGCGCTACCGGTGTCCTCGGGCTCGCGCCTGCCACTCCGATTCTGTCTCCCAATTTGGATTATGAGATTACTCTCGTTACGCCGACTTCCAGCGCCGGCGTCTGTCCGATTACCAGCTGCTTTACACTGCAAGCCAACCCAAACGGAGCGGGAGTAACAGGACGTCAACGGAACAATGGCCGACTCAGAATTACTTCAACAGGAGTAAAAACTTGGGATAGAGCCAATACAAATACACCCAACGCTACTACTCATGGGCCTTATACTAATAGATGGACAGACAAATAATTCTTTAAATCTTCTTAATTCTCGCACGTTAGCTCGAATGGAGTTTTTTTGCTCGTAAAATTTTAGGGATAGGGAAAGAAACATTCTCGATCTTACCTTGTTGTTCCTGGACAACTTCCGCGCCCCATTCGTGCAATCGCGCTATGACTTGCTGTACCAGTTGTTCTGGCGCAGAAGCGCCGGAGGTTACGCCTAATTTCTTCACCCCACCAAGCCATTCTTGCTTGATGTCTGTTGGACCATCAATCATATAAGCACGGATGCCCTGTCCCAACGCCACTTCACGCAGACGATTAGAGTTGGAACTATTGGATGAACCAACGACCAGCATGACATCGACGACTTCAGCTAATTGTTTCACTGCATCCTGACGATTTTGAGTGGCATAGCAAATATCATCTTTTTTTGGTGCTTTGATATCAGGAAAACGTGCACGCAATTCAGTAACAATTTTTGCGGTGTCATCCACAGATAGGGTTGTTTGGGTCACATAAGCTAAATTGGTTTCGTCTTTAACTTTTAATTTAGCAACATCTTCCAACGATTCTACAAGATACATGCCCCCCTTAGCTTGGCCTAAAGTCCCTTCGACTTCGGGATGGCCGGCATGTCCGATTAAAATACATTCCGTATTGTTGTTCCGATGACGCACTACTTCCATGTGGACTTTGGTCACTAATGGGCAGGTGGCGTCAAATACACACAAGTTTCGCTGCAAGGCCTCTTGCTGCACCGCTTGCGAAACGCCGTGGGCGCTAAAAATCACGGTGGCGCCGGTAGGCACATCTTTTAATTCTTCGACAAACACCGCGCCCTTGGCGCGCAGATTATCTACGACAAAACGGTTGTGTACGACTTCATGGCGCACATAAATCGGTGCACCGAACAATGCAAGCGCGCGCTCAACGATTTCAATGGCGCGATCGACTCCTGCGCAAAAGCCACGAGGATTGGCGAGATATACTTGCATGATAAATTGATAATGTATGTTTGAATCGATTGCTACTTTGTTTGCGATTTGGAGCGAAAAGCATCTATACCTAATATTATTGCACCAGCAGTAATAGCAGAATCGGCAATATTAAATGCCGGCCAATGCCAGCTGCGATAATAGACGTCAATAAAATCAATGACGTGGCCGTGAATTAAGCGATCAACAAGGTTACCCATGGCACCGCCAAGTATCAACATCAAGCTCACAGCAAGAAAAATGTCTTGTGAATTTAAGCGCCAAAACATCCAAAAAATAACAACACAAGCAATCGCTGCCAGGGTAATAAAAAAAATATTTTGCCAGCCACCTGCGCTGCTTAGAATCCCGAAGGCGGCGCCGGTATTGTGCACCAGAACGAAGCTGAAGAATGACGCGAGCTGTACTTCGCCACGAGAAGCGAGATAATCAGCCGCAATGAATTTAGTCAGCTGATCCAACACCAAAACAATACCGGCTATCCACAAAAATTTACGCATTAGGCAAAACTCCGTGGTTCGCCCAGACCTGTGACATTACTTATGCAGCGGGCGCAAATTTCAGGATGATTTTTATTTGTGCCTATGTCCTCGCGGTGATGCCAACAACGAATACATTTGGGATAGCTCGAAGCAGTGGCCTTAACAAATAAGCTCTTGATTTCGGTCTCGACGGCATCGGCCACACGCCGCTCTAAAGGATGAATTCGCGCATAGGAGGTGATAAACACAAAACGTAATTCATCTTGTAATTTTTTCAGTACATCCAGCAATTCCGGTCCACAGTAAAGATCGACTTCGGCATCGAGACCGGAGCCGATGCTCCCTGCGACACGTAATTTTTCCAGCTCCTTCTTCACTACTTCGCGCACTTCGATCACGCTATCCCAGTATTTCATTTGCGGAAGATTTACCGACGGCAATTCATGCCATTTTTCTAAAAATACGGACTCGCTTCGTTTGCCGGGTAGATGCCGCCAAATTTCTTCCGCGGTGAAGGACAAAATCGGCGCCAGCCAACGCACCAAGGATTCCACAATATGCAGCATGGCGGTTTGCGCCGAACGGCGGCCGTGGCTGTTGGTGGGCATGGTGTACATTCGATCTTTGAGAATATCGAGATAAAATCCGCCCATATCCACGACACAGAATTGATGCAGCTTTTGATAAATAAGATGAAACTGAAATTGCTCGTAAGCGTCGAGCACTTCCTTTTGCAGTTCATGCGCGCGCTGCACCGCCCACTGATCCAGCGCGAGCATATCGTTGATAGGCAGAACGTTCGCTGTATCGAAACCGGATAAGCTCGCTAAAAAATAACGCACGGTGTTGCGGATGCGGCGATAAGAATCCGTCATGCGCGTGAGAATCTCGTCCGACATGCTCATCTCGGAACGATAATCGGTCGCTGCCACCCACAGTCGCAAAATATCCGCGCCGAGCGTTTTGATTGCTTTCTGCGGCAAACCCATATCGTTGCCAAGCGACTTGGACATCTTGCGGCCCTTGGCATCGACCGTGAAACCGTGGGTCAGTACGCCTTGATACGGCGCACGACCATTGATAGCAACGGAGGTTAACAACGACGATTGAAACCATCCGCGATGCTGATCGGAACCTTCAAGGTATAAATCGGCGGGAAATTGCAATTCCGCGCGTCGCTCCAGCACGCAGGCATGCGTTACGCCGGAATCGAACCACACATCGAGCGTGTCGTTCACTTTTTCGTACTGTTTGGCTTCAGCCCCCAACACATCTTCCACTTTCAACTCGAACCACGCGTCGACGCCCTTCTGCTCCACGCGCTTGGCCACCACTTCAATTAATTTAACGCTGTCAGGATGCGGTTTGCCGGTTTCTTTATGCAGAAATAAAGTGATCGGCACGCCCCAAGCGCGCTGGCGGGAAATGCACCAATCCGGGCGATTTTCCACCATGCCCTCGATACGCGCTTGACCCCAATCGGGGGTCCAATGCGTTTCACGAATCGCCCGCATGGCGCTATCGCATAATTTTTCCATGCCGATGAACCACTGCGAAGTGGCGCGAAAAATAATCGGCGTTTTGTGGCGCCAACAATGCGGATAACTATGCTGCAGTGCCGCGGCATGCACTAATTTACCGTGAGTCTTAAGCACTTCGATCACGTGATCGTTGGCCTTGAATACATGTTCGCCGGCAAACAATTCGGTATTGGGCAGGAAACAACCGTTGCCGCCGACGGGATTTTCTACCGGCAATGCATAGCGCTGGCCAACCACATAATCCTCAAGACCGTGGCCCGGTGCGGTATGCACGGCGCCGGTGCCGGTTTCGGTGGTCACGTGTTCGCCGAGAATGATCGGCACTTCGCGCGCATAAAACGGATGACGCAGCTTCACGCCTTCCAGCTTCGCGCCTACGCCGCGCGCGACCACGCGATAGTCAGTGGCTCCATAACGCAGCATGACATCTTTCAACAAAGCATCGGCAATCAATAATCGTTCGTGGCCATTTGCGCCAAGGTAATGAACCAAGACGTAATCGAGCTTAGGATTTAAAGCGACCGCTTGATTGGCCGGCAGCGTCCAAGGGGTTGTGGTCCAGATCACAACACTGATTGGGCCTTGACCTTCATGTCCTACTACGTGTTCCAATCGCGAAATGAAATCCGTTTCATCCGCTGCGGCAAAGCGCACATCAATCGCCGGAGAAGTACGGTCTTGATATTCCACTTCCGCTTCCGCGAGCGCGGAAGCGCAATCGATGCACCAATGCACCGGTTTAAAACCTTGATATACATATCCGCCGGCAACTATACGTCCGAGCGCACGAATGATGTCCGCCTCGAAATGGTAATCCATCGTCAGGTAGGGATTTTTCCAATCACCGACCACGCCCAAGCGAATAAAATCGGTGCGCTGACGTTGCACTTGTTCCTGCGCGTACTGACGACAGGCGGCGCGGAATTTAGCCGCATCGACTTGCACCCCCGCCTTGCCGATTTTCTTTTCGATCGCATGCTCGATCGGCAAACCGTGACAATCCCAGCCCGGCACATACGGCGCGTCGAAGCCGCTTAAGGTCTTGGCTTTGACAATAATGTCCTTAAGTATTTTGTTGACCGCATGGCCTAAATGAATATCGCCGTTGGCGTAAGGCGGGCCATCGTGCAATATGTATTTCGTGCGATCATTGCCGCGCTCACGCAACTTTTGATACAGATCGATTTCCTGCCAACGCTTTAAAATTTCCGGCTCACGCGTGGCGAGATTGGCCTTCATGGGGAAATCCGTCTGCGGCAGATTAAGCGTATTTTTATAATCGTTCACAACATGTCCTTAAAAGATTAATCGCCATTTTCGCGTTAGTTGATTGGACGCGCCGGGTGATAATTTTTAAAAAAAACTCGCACGTCGCTGACATCTTTTTCAATCCACCGACGCAACTCTTCCAGCGAGGCAAATTTTTTTTCATCGCGAAACTTATGCAAAAAATTGACCTGCACGTCGGCGCCATAAATATCTTGGTTAAAATCGAGCAAATGGACTTCTAGTAGCGTGCGGGTTCCGCCTACCGTAGGACGCGTGCCGATATTGGCCGCGCCCGCGAGCGGTTCAGTTTTAAGGCCAAATACTTCAACGGCAAATATCCCCCGAATCGGCGTTACCTTGCGGTGCAACTGGATATTAGCGGTGGGAAAGCCGATAGTGCGGCCCAGTTTATCGCCATGGCCCACGCGTCCACACATGCGATACGGCCGTCCCAAAAGTTTTTCCGCCAGGTTGAGATCGCCCGCCGCCAGCGCCGCGCGAATGCGCGTGCTGGAAACGCGTTCGCCGTCGATGCTGACGGTATGCATGTTAACAACTTGAAAACCGAATCGCTGCCCCGCCGCCGCCAACATGGCGAAATCACCGCGGCGTTTGCGGCCAAATCGAAAATCATCGCCGACAACCAAGTAACGCACGCCCAAACCGTCCACCAAAATACTTCGAATAAATTCTTCGGGCTCCATATTGGCAAAGGTCGCGTCAAAATTCAGGCACAACACACGGTCCACCGAGTAACGCCGCAAAGCCAATAGTTTTTCACGCAAACGCGTAAGCCGCGGAATGGCAGCGTCCGGTTGAAAAAATTCCTGCGGCTGGGGCTCGAATAAAATAACCTGGGTGGGCAAGTTGAGCGCTTCGGCTTTTTCCGCCAATTGACCGATCACCGCTTGGTGGCCGAGATGCACGCCGTCGAAATTGCCGATGGTGGCAACACACCCGCGATGTGGCGGTTTTAAATTATGCCGCCCGCGTATGAACTCCATGGGACCCGTTCAGGTAGTAATTTAAGAGAAGCAGAGAAGGTTACCGTCTCAGGAACTTAAGAACAAGCCGGGCGATGCAACAATTAAAGATGGGCCCAATCCGGGTCAAATTCTTCGATGACATCTTGCAGCGAGCGACGCTCGCCGAAACCTTCGTGGTAGCTATGAAAGTGGGTAATGCGCAGTTCCGGAAACTTCCAGCACAAATAACCGTCACCGGTGTCGAAATCAGCCAGCCACAGGCCCTTCACCACCAAACCGAGGCGTTCCATTTTACCCATCCAACGCCGCACGATGCCCTCGTACTCTTTCTCGACTTTGTGAATTTGCGGATTGCTCGGCAGCATCGCCTCGAGCGCGCGCCGCACCGGTTCCAATTCACGATAAGCTTCTTCGGTAATTTTCCAAACCAAGGGGAAAAGTTCTTCGGCTTCCGTCAACGTAAAAACCCGCGGATTATTGCACGCGGAGATTTGATAAATTTGCGCCGCACTAGTCATCGGTTTGCGTTCCCACACCTTTCTTCAACAACAATTGCGCCAATCGTACACCTAATGCGCTAACCGTCAACAAATACACCAGAACGCCGACAACCACCCATATTGACAAACGATACGCACGATGCATCGCCGATGCATGCAACCACGAATCAAAATCGCCCACGCCCCAAAAAAGTATCGCGCCCATCACCGCGCTGGCGATAAAAATTCGCGCGAGAAAAAAACCCCAACCGGGAAGCGGCCGATATACTTTGTGTCGACGTAAAGTTAAAAATAATAATCCGGCATTGACAAAAGCGGAGATTGAAATCGCCAAGGCCAGACCGACATGCTTCAACGGGATGACCAGCAACAGGCTTAACACAATATTCACTACCAAGGAAACGACGCCGATGCGCATCGGCGTTTTGGTATCTTGGCGCGCGTAGAATCCCGGCGCCAACACTTTGATCATGATAAACGCCAGCAATCCCAACGCGAACGCCATGAGCGCGTTGGCGCTCATGCGCACGTCGTTGGCGCCAAACGCGCCAAAATGAAATAAGGTCATCAGCAACGGAACAGAAAGAATGATTAAAGCTACCGAGGCGGGAATGCCAATCAAACAAACCCAACGCAAGCCCCAATCGAGCATGTGCGAAAATTCTTCGTGCGAGTTGCGCGCATGTCGACGCGCGAGGCTGGGCAAAATAACCGTGGCTAAAGCAATACCGAACACGCCCAGCGGGAATTCCATCAAACGATCGGAATAGTACAACCACGAAACACTGCCGGTCACCAGAAACGAAGCGAGCAGCGTATTCACCAACATATTTATTTGTGAAATCGAAACGCCGAAGATCGCGGGCAACATCAATTTAAACACACGCGCCACACCATCATGACGTTCGCGTAAATGTAAGCGCGGGCGCGGAAGCATTTTAATGCCGCGTAAAAAAGGAACCTGAAACAACAACTGGACGACGCCGGCGATAAACACGCCCCAGGCCAGCGCCACCACCGGCTCTTGCATGCGCGGCGCCAGCCACACGGCGGCGCCGATCATGCTGAGATTCAATAGCACCGGCGTAAAAGCGGCGGCGCCGAAACGGCCGTAGGTGTTGAGAACCCCCGCCGCCATCGCCACCAAAGAAATAAATAAAAGATAAGGGAAGGTGATGCGCAACATCTGCACGGTGAGATGATACTTATGCGGCTCGTCGAGAAATCCCGGTGCCAAAACCATTACTAAAATCGGCGCGGCGATAACGCCCGCCAAGGTGACGCCAAAAAGTATCACGCCCAAAATACCCGTCATATGATCGACAAATACTCGCGCTTCCTCCGCTGAATATTTAGTTTTGTATTCCGTGAATACAGGCACGAAACTTTGCGAGAACGCGCCCTCTCCGAAAATACGTCGCAAGAAATTGGGAATACGGAAGGCGACATAAAAAGCATCGGCGGCCACTCCCACACCGGCGCCGATCAAACTGGCAAATAGCATGTCGCGCACCAGGCCGCTGATCCGCGAAACCAGGGTCATGCCACCGGTAATGGCTGTGGATTTTAGGAGCTTACGGCTCACGCTGATCTAAAGAAGGATTCCATGAAAGCGGCGATGATACAGGATGTCATCCAGTCGCCGAAACCTCCGTAACTGGCCCAAAACGCAGAATTAGCACCTACGCAGGATTGACAAACGCGGCCAAAATCCGCATAGTTGCCCGCCTTTGAAGGCATTCCAGGAGAATAGTTTTGGCTAATACAGTACAAGCAAAGAAACGCGCGCGCCAATCAGAGGTGCGGCGTGCTCGCAATGCGGCTCATCGTACCGAGCTGCGTAACCAAATTAAAAAGGTCCGCGCCGCCGTGAGCACCAAGGACAAACCCGCCGCGCAAAAAGCGTTTCGTGAAGCGGCCTCGGTCATCGACCGTCTCGCCGGCAAGGGCATCGTGCATAAAAATGCCGCGGCGCGTTACAAGAGCGGGCTTAATCAGAAAATACGCGCGCTCGCGTAATTTTCCCCACGCTAATAAAAAAAAGGCCGGCTTACGCCGGCCTTTTTGTTTGGCGATCGCTTGATTACAAGACAATCATGTTGTCGCGATGGATCAACTCCGGCTCATCCACGTAACCGAGAATCGATTCAATCTTATCGCTGGCTTGTCCGATAATGCGCGCCGTTTCTTCCGCGCTGTAATTCACTAAACCTCGCGCTATTTCACGACCGTCCGCATCGACACATGCAACAATCTCTCCGCGCGTAAACGTTCCCTCGACGGCTTTCACGCCGACGGCCAGTAAACTTTTGCCGCCGTCACGGATAACTTTCACCGCACCGGCATCGAGTTGTAATTTTCCGGCTAAACGAGTCGGCCCCGCCAACCATTGCTTGCGCGCCACCACCCGGCCTTGCGCGGCTTTAAGATGTGTTCCAATCACTTCGCCGGCAAGTATTCTGACGATCACATTCGGTTCCCGTCCCGAGGCAATAACGGTAGAGGCGCCGGAACGCGCGGCCATGGAAGCAGCGAGCAGCTTGGTACGCATGCCGCCCCGACCCAAAGCACCGGAACCGCCGGCCATGGAAAGTAATTTTTCATCGCCCGCTTGGGCTTCATTGAGCAGCTTAGCTTCCGGATCGAGGCGCGGATCGCGGTCATAGGGGACGCGTTGATCGGTGAGAATCAATAATAAATCCGCTTCGGTTAAGTTGGCGACCAACGCCGCCAAGGTATCGTTGTCGCCGAAACGAATTTCTTCCGTAGCGACAGTATCGTTTTCATTAATCACCGGCACCACGCCTAAGGCCAATAAAGTTTGCAAGGTAGTACGGCTGTTGAGATAGCGGCGTCGATCCGCGAGATCATCATGCGTCAGCAAAACTTGCGCAGTATGCAGATTATGCCGCTGAAAAGCGGTTTCATACGCTTGCACCAGATTCATCTGGCCGACCGCGGCAAACGCCTGTAATTCGTGCAAGGCATGCGGACGCACGCTGCGCCCGAGGCAATGCATACCGGCCGCGACCGCGCCGGAAGTCACGAGCAGCACCTCAACGCCGCGCGCGCGCAACTCCGCTAATTGCGCCGCCCAATGCTGAATGCCTTCGCTGTTTAAACCTTGACCGTCGCGCGTCAGCAGCGCGCTGCCGATTTTTACGACAACGCGTTGCATATCTTTCAGTGCGCTACGAGCGTTAGGATTCATCGTCTAAAATTTTTACCGGTTTTTTGTTTTGGGAACTTCTACAAATCGAAAACTCCTTCTCCCAACGGGAGAAGGCGGGGATGAGGGGGATAATAAATTCATGTGTTGACTCCCCCTCACCCTAACCCTCTCCCGCAGGGAGAGGGGATTTTAGAGGTTTCCTTTTCTTATTTATCTGCTCTAAGCGTTGCATCAAAGCCAGCGTCAGTTCACGGCAACCGGCGCCGTTGATGGCGGAGATTTTATACACCGGGCCTTTCCATTTCAGCTTTTTAAGCAAGCGCTCGACGTGTTTATCTCGATCCTCTGCAGGAATAAGGTCCATCTTATTAAGTATCAACCAGCGTTCACGCTTGGCCAAGGCGGGATTGAATTTTTTAAGCTCTATTCCCAGTGCGCGCACGCCATCAACCGGATCTACATCCGGCTCCAGCGGCAGCATGTCCACCAGATGCAATAAAATCCGCGTGCGCGACAGATGACGCAAAAACTGATGCCCTAAACCGGCGCCTTCGGCGGCGCCTTCTATCAAACCGGGAATATCGGCGACGACAAAACTGCGGTGCTCTTCGATACGCACCACACCCAGATGCGGATGCAAAGTAGTAAAAGGATAGTCCGCGACCTTGGGACGCGCGTGCGAGATGGCGCGCAGAAATGTCGACTTGCCGGCATTCGGCAAACCCAGCAAACCAACATCGGCCAGCACTTGTAACTCCAAAGCCAGTTGACGATGTTCTCCGGGTTTGCCGGCGGTGATGCGCCGCGGACTGCGATTGGTGCTCGACTTGAAACGCGTGTTGCCCATGCCGCCCTTGCCGCCGTAGGCCACCAGCAGAGATTCGCCGTCGCGGGTAATTTCGCCGATAAATTGTTCCGCTTCAGCATCGATCGCGCGCGTGCCCAAAGGAACTGCTATATAAAGGTCTGCGCCGGATTTACCCGTACAGTTACCACCGCCGCCTTTTGCACCGTGCGGCGCGCGAAAAACCCGTGTGTGCCGAAAATCCGCGAGGGTATTTAAGCCTTCGCGACCGATTAAATAAACACTGCCGCCATGACCACCATCGCCGCCGTCGGGACCGCCGCGCGGAATAAATTTTTCGCGCCGAAACGACAGCGCGCCATCGCCGCCGCGGCCGGCTTCGATACGTATGGTGGCTTCATCGACGAATTTCATATTTTGTATCCAGCATGCAACATTTTTATAAATTTACTCTGGCTGAAAATAAAAAACCCCGCCGTGTTGCCAGGGCGGGGTTTTGAGATGCATGAAAATATTTCAGCCCGGAACGATGCTTACAGTTCGGCGGCTGCGCGGGCCTTTAATTTCAAATCGCACCCGGCCGTTGATCTTGGCGAACAAAGTGTCGTCCTTGCCGATGCCGACGTTCATCCCCGGATAAAATTCGGTGCCACGTTGACGCACGATAATGTTGCCCGCCAAAACTTCTTCACCGGCGTAACGCTTAACGCCTAAGCGCTGCGAATGTGAATCGCGGCCGTTACGCGAACTACCGCCTGCTTTTTTATGTGCCATGAATAAATCCTCTCTAACTAACCTTACCCCTCATCCCCGCCCCTTCTCTCTCAAGGGGAGAAGGGAGTGAGCCGTTGCGCTAACGCGCACCTCATTTGATGCCAGTGATCTCAAGCTCAGTGTAAGCTTGGCGATGCCCTTGGGTCTTGCGGTAATGCTTGCGTCGACGCATTTTGAAAACTTTAATCTTGTCGCCGCGGCCGTGGCTCTTCACCGTGGCGGTCACGGAAGCACCCGCGAGCTCAGGGTTGCCGACGCGCAAATCTTGATCGTTGCTGACCATGAGCACGCGCTCGAGATTCACCGTTTCACCTGCCGCCGCTGTCAATTTTTCCACGCGAATTACATCGCCAGGCGCGACTCGATATTGCTTGCCGCCAGTAACAATCACCGCATACATGAATTCGACTCCTAAATGCCCCGCTGTGGGGGATCTAACATAGCGGAAAACCCGCTAAAAGGCCGGCAATTCTAACGGCTGCGCGCAGGCAGGTCAAACGTCTTTATTGCTTGCCACTCGTTATATTGATGGGGTTGACGGGCCTAAAGCCTGCCCCTAGCATGCCCGCCCAAACTTCAATAAAAACCTATATTCTTTATATTCTATGGATTACGAAGCCATTAAGGCGCAGGTCTTGGACGATTTGCGCGCCGTCGACCGCGAGATCGAAACCCGGTTGCAATCCGATGTCGCGCTCATCAACCAGATGGGCTCTTATATTATCCACAGCGGCGGCAAGCGTTTACGGCCGGTCATCCTGTTGCTGGGTAGCGGCGCGCTAGGTTACGAAGGCGCGGCGCATATTAAGCTGGCGGCGATTATCGAATTTATCCATACCGCCACCTTGTTGCACGATGACGTGGTCGACGCTTCGGAAATGCGCCGCGGTCATACCACGGCTAACACTATATGGGGCAATGAAGCCAGCGTGTTGGTGGGCGATTTCCTGTATTCACGCGCGTTTGAAATGATGGTCGAAGTCGGCAATTTGCGTGTGATGGAAATTCTGGCGCATACCACCAATACCATCGCCAAGGGCGAGGTGATGCAATTGTTGAATTGCCACGATCCGGACACCACCGAAGAACGTTATATCGAAGTCATTCGCGATAAAACCGCGCAATTGTTCCAAGCCGCGGCGCAAATTCCGGCAATTCTGAGCAATCAAAGCGGACGCATCGAATCGGCCATGGCCACCTATGGCATGCATCTCGGCACGGCTTTCCAGTTAATCGACGATGCCTTGGATTATGGACAGAATAACCGCGACCTCGGAAAAAATATTGGCGACGATTTGGCGGAAGGAAAACCGACCCTACCGCTTATTTACGCCTTGCGTCAGGGCAACAGCCAACAACGCGAACTCGTGCGGCATGCGATCACCGAAGGTGGGCTGGCCCAAATCGACGCCGTCATGGACGCCATTGAATCAACGGGTTCCATCACGTACACTGCGCGCCGGGCTGAGGACGAGGCTACCCTAGCCGCCGCCGCTTTGGTCGCCATACCGGATTCGCCTTACAAACAAGCGCTTCTCGATCTGGCACATTTTTCAGCCCATCGTCATTATTAAGTATCCATCACGGGGTGTAGCTCAGCCTGGTAGAGCACTTGCTTCGGGAGCAAGGGGCCGGAGGTTCAAATCCTCTCACCCCGACCAACATTTATCCCGGCCCTACGCCACCGTATGGGCATTCATCCAGGGAACCTCTGATATAAGTCCCCTCTCCCTCCGGGAGAGGGTTAGGGTGAGGGGAATAATATATTCACCGGCGTTTGAATTTTAAGATCGCCCTCATCCCCTCCTTCTCCCGTTGGGAGAAGGAGAATAACTTGTTCAGAGCTTCCCTAGTTTTAGTAGCTTTCTTGGCTTTCCTGGTTGGCAATCTATAGGACATTAAAATGGGTCAATTGCTACGTATCATTATTATTCTGTTTGGTTTGTGGTTGGTGATACAAATCGTCAAACGCGCCCTGGCTTCTCGAAACCCCACTCCTTCTCGTCCGCCCATTATCAAAATGCTGATGTGTTCGCGTTGTGGTGTGCACATGCCCGAATCCCAGGCAATCAAAGACGGCGATAAAATTTATTGTTGCGAAGAACATCGGCGACAGAAGTAAATCGCTATCCATTTCTGTTCGGATTATTTAAAAACCCCCCGGAAATCCTAGCAAAAAATATACTGACAAATTTTGCCAGTCCTTCGAATCTGTGCTATTTCAATAGGGTATGACTGCTATGGAGAGCGCCCTCCCCCAACCTGGACTAAGCCGAGCCGAAGGCCAGGCCGCCGTGCAGGCGCAAAATTGGAAGCTGCTTGAGTATTTTAATTTATATCGTTTAGCCATCGCGCTGGGCGCCGCCGGCATCGCCATCTTTATTGGAAAATTCTCGCCTTTCGGCGAAGCTCATCCGGGTTTGTTTCTCAGCACCGGCGTCGTCTACGCCATCATCAGCCTCACCGCCGCGTTTGCGATTCACTGGCATAAACCCGATTTTGAAAGCCAAGCGACACTGCTTTCTTTCGCCGACGTAAGTTTGCTCACGATCCTCATGCACGCCAGCGGCGGATTGCCCAGCGGCCTGGGATTGATGTTGATTGTAGCGATTGCCAGCACCAGCTTAATGCTGGGAAGACGTCTGACGGTTTTTTACGCTTCGCTCGCCGTCATCGCCGTGTTGCTCGAGCATTCTTGGGCTTGGCTTACCGGCGCAAGTGGCGCGGAAGGCGACATGCTGCAAAATTTTCCCCAGGTCGGATTATTCGGCATCGGCCTGTACGCCACTGCTTTCTTCGGTTACCTCCTCGCTACCCGTCTGCGCGCTACCGAAGAGTTAGCGCAGCGTCGCGGCGTCGATGTCGCCAATCTCACTCAGCTCAACGAGCTCGTCATTCAACGCATGCAATCCGGCGTGGTGATTAGCGATGCGCAGGGAAATTTACGCTTGATCAACGTCGCCGCGCAAAAATTCCTGGGCATCCACAACGAAGAAGAAAAGAAAAAACCGCTGAATGAAATTTCACCCGATTTGGCGATTCAATTATTTCAGTGGTTGGGCAGCAGCAGCGTTAACCGTACGCGCAAATTATTTACTTCGCGCGTCGGTTATACCTTGTTGCCGCGTTTCGTTTCCTTAGGCGCCAATCAGGATTCGGTGAAACTCATTTTTCTGGAAGACATGGCGATTTTAAAACAACAAGCACAACAATTAAAAATGGCGGCGCTGGCGCGACTCACCGCCAGCATCGCGCATGAAATCCGCAATCCATTGGGCGCTATCACTAACGCCGCGCAACTCTTGGGCGAAACGGTCACTACCGAAAACGCCGAAGAAAAACGCTTGGTCAAGATTATCGAAGAACAGAGCAAGCGCATGAATGTGATCGTGCAGAATGTCACGCAGTTGAGCCGTCGCGACCGCATCAACCCCGCCAAACTCGAACTTGAGGCCTGGCTAGAAGATTTTTTAAAACAATATTGCGACACGGTATCCATTCCGCGCGCCGCGTTTGTCACTAGTGACATTCAAGGTTTACAGTTGTGTATCGACCCCGATCAACTCTATCAAGTCATTACCAATCTTTGTCAAAACGCCCTGCGCCATAGCCCGCCTTTTACCGGCACGCCGTTAATTAAATTTCAAGGCAGCCGTGATGCGGATGAGCGCCCTATATTAGATGTCATCGATTGGGGCAGCGGCGTGAATCCCGAAATCGCCGACAGTATTTTCGATCCTTTCTTTACCACATCGCCTAAAGGCACCGGGCTTGGCCTATATATTGCACGTGAACTATGCGAGGGCAATGGCGCCTCACTCGATTACCACGCCGGCGACGGTGGCGTGGGCAGTCGTTTCCATATTACTTTTATGCGCGCTGAAGACTGTGCTGAGCTAGGAACGCTATGAACAAGTCTAAAAGTCAAATTCTCATCGTCGACGATGAGCCTGACATTCGTGAAGTGCTTGAGCTCACTCTCGGGCGCATGAATTTAGAGACGCGTTCCGCAGCTAATCTCGAAGAAGCGCGTCACCTGCTCGGGGAATTCAAATTCGATTTGTGTCTAACCGATATGCGTTTGCCGGACGGTAACGGCATCGAGCTGGTGCGCCTCATCCAAGAAAAACATCCCTATTTACCGGTTGCCGTCATTACCGCCTTTGGCAACATGGAAACCGCCGTGGCCGCGCTTAAGGCCGGCGCGTTTGATTTCGTCTCTAAACCGCTCGACCTTAACGATCTCCGTAATATCGTGCGCTCCGCTTTGCGTGTGGGGCAAGCTCCTGTCGTGAAAGCGGCTGTCGGCGGCAGCGAGACCACGACCGCCAGCGGCGCTAAAAAAATGCTCGGCGGATCGGCTGCCATCGAAAAAGTGCGCGTTATGATCGAACGTCTATCTCGCGGCCAAGCTCCTGTTTATATCGGCGGTGAATCCGGAACCGGCAAGGAATTGGCGGCGCGATTAATTCATGAGTTAGGTCCGCGCGTAGATAAACCTTTCGTGCCGGTTAATTGCGGCGCGATTCCCGAAAGTCTCATGGAAAGCGAATTTTTCGGCCATAAAAAAGGCAGTTTCACCGGTGCGATTCAAGATAAAGAAGGTTTATTCAAAGCCGCCGACGGCGGAACGCTGTTTCTCGACGAGGTCGGCGATCTGCCGCTTTCCATGCAGGTGAAATTGCTGCGCGCGATTCAAGAAAAATCTATCCGACCGGTCG
>JACQBD010000103.1 GCA_016194665.1 Gammaproteobacteria bacterium | reverse complement strand
TCTTATCTCAATTCCTGCGGTTAATTACTTTTCGACCACGCCCATGATGTCTTCTTCACGCATCACGAGCAGTTCTTCGTTGCCGACTTTGACTTCGGTACCGGAATACTTGCCGAACAAAATCTTGTCGCCGACTTTGACGTCCAGCGGACGGACCTTGCCGTCTTCCATAATCTTGCCGTGACCCGCGGCCACGATTTCGCCTTGGATCGGCTTTTCTTTGGCGGTGTCAGGAATGACGATGCCACCGGGCGATTTACGCTCTTCTTCGAGACGGCGCACGATCACGCGATCGTGAAGCGGACGGATTTTCACAGACGATTCTCCTTTAATAGCGGGTTGTACACTCATGCGGTGCTCCTTTAGATTTTTTCCTGGGATATCGAATTAAAAAGAAACTGCAAATACTGAGTGTTACTCTTGTTAGCACTCGGTACAAGTGAGTGCTAATAATAAGGGCGCCGTCGGCTAAGTCAACCCCTCTCGGCTTAATCCAAGCGACGCGACTGGCCTTCGAGCGGCGGTTGTGATGCTGGTTTTTCTTGCGGGGAATGAGGATTTGCCGTTGGCGCAACTTTGAAACCGCGCAAATAATATTTTATTAGTAATTGACGCAGCGGCGGAATGAGCAGTAAAAACGCCGCGATGTCGGTCAAAAAACCCGGGATAATAAATAGCAGACCCGCCATCAACAAAGCCAAGCCTTCCAGCATGCCCTGAGCCGGTGACTCCTCACGAGTAAGCATGGCTTGCACACGCTTGGCGGTGGCAAAACCTTGGCTGCGCACCAACCCCATGCCGACTATGGCGCTCGCGATAACGAGTAACAGTGTCATACCCACGCCGATACGCGAACCCACCGCGATGAAAGTCGCGATTTCAGCCGTCACCAGGATTAAAAAAAGCAGAAAGAAATTCATGCATGGCGAGTGTTAGTAAAAGCGCAGCATATCCGGTTCGCGGCCAACGAGCATCTGGCGCCAGCGAGGTCTTTCGTTACAATGGGCGGCTATTGATGAAAGGCCACCGCTATCAGCTTGTGCTCACCACCTGCCCAGATACACAGGCAGCGGAAGGTATCGCTAAAACACTCGTCGGCGAACGGCTGGCGGCGTGCGTCAACATCCTGCCACTGACACAATCGATCTATTTGTGGAAAGGCCAAGTGGAATCCGCGGCGGAACAACTGCTGCTGATTAAATCCATGGTAAACCGCTACGGTGCTATCCAAAAACGTATACTTGAGCTACATCCTTATGAACTTCCCGAGGTGATCGCGGTCCCTATCGCGGGCGGATTTTCCGATTACCTCGCATGGCTGCGCAACCCGGATAAAACACAATGAAAAAATTCGTTACTGCATTCTCGCTGCTGCTGTGGCTTACGTCGGTATACGCCGTCGAAACCGGCGAAGATTTGCTCGAAGCCGACCAAGCTTTTAGCTTAAGCACGCGCGTGGTGAATGACAGCACTTTGGAAGCCAGCTGGAAAATCGCGCCCGGTTATTACATGTACCGCGATAAATTTAAATTCGAAGCACTCGATGGCGCGCTGGTTAAAAAACCGATCTTCCCGCATGGCAAAATAAAACAAGATCCCTTGTTTGGCGCGACCGAAACGTATATTAAATCAGTAAAAGTACGCTTGCCGATAGAGCGTCAAGGAAACACGCAAAGCCTACGTTTAAAAATTACCGCGCAGGGCTGCAATGAACCCGTAGGCGTTTGCTATCCACCGATTGTCAAACAAGTGGATTTCAAATTACCTGCGGTTAAAACGGCGCTAGCAAAAACCACAGACATCGCCCCAGCGCCGCAACCGAGCAGTATCCAGTCGCTTAAAGATCTCACTGCCAGCAGCGCAGCCGGTGACGCGCAACCGGTGGATCCAGAAATAGCCTTTAGAATAAACATGGAGGCGCGCGCAACTGACGGCTTGCTGGCGCGCGTAGACATCGCCGATTGCTGTTACTTGTACCGCGACAAAATAAAATTTGAATTATCCGCCGCTGACGGCGGCGCTTTGCCCGATAGCTTGCGACTCAATAGTTACAGCTTGCCGGCCGGCAAAATTAAAACCGACGAGTTCATCGGCAAAACCGAAGTTTACGAAAAAAGTTTTGAAGTGCCGCTGACGATCGCAGGTTTGGGCGCGCAAAATAAAAATTTACTCTTGCAGGTCGGCTATCAAGGCTGCTCTGAAAAAGGCGTTTTGATTTGTTACCCGCCGACGGTAAAAAAATTCAGCGTGCAATGGCGCGATGGTGTTCTCAGCGTCACCGAAACTGCCAACGCTCCAGTCGCGCCGACGTCATCAACGCAAGCACCGCGCGATTATGCAAAACTTCTTATCGCTATCGTCACCGCTTTTGGCACCGGATTGCTGCTGACTTTCACGCCTTGTGTTCTGCCCATGATTCCGATTTTATCGAGCATCATCGTCGGCCAAGGCGATGTAAAAATCACCAAGTTGCGCGGCGGCATGCTTTCGTCGGTGTATGTTTTGGGCACCGCCGTGACTTACACCGTGGCCGGCGTGATTGCCGGCGCCACGGGTGAACAGCTGCAAGCTTATTTTCAAAACGCTTGGGCCATCGGTATTTTCAGCGCCTTGTTTATTTTACTGGCGCTATCGATGTTCGGTTTCTATGAACTGCAAATGCCGTCCTTCATTCAGTCGCGTCTACAAACCAGCACCCAAAGCGTCAAAGGCGGTTCATTCTTCGGCGTGTTCATTCTCGGACTTATTTCGGCCTTGATCGTCGGCGCCTGCGTGTCGCCGCTGCTCATATCCGCGTTGGGCGCGGCTATTTTAAGCCGCGATCCGGTGCTGGGCGGGGCCGTGATGTTTTCAATGTCGCTCGGCATGGGCGCGATCTTGATCGCTATCGGCGTCGGCGCGGGTTTTCTACTGCCGCGCGCCGGCATGTGGATGGATCGCGTCAAACAAGTGTTCGGAGTTTTGTTGTTAGCCGTGGCGATTTCTTTTCTGGGACTGTTGCCGCAAGTGCCGGTGTTATTTTTGTGGGCGGCGTTGTTTATTATCACTGGCGTGTTTCTCAGCGCCACGCAAAGTTTGCCTGACAACGCCAGCGGTTGGCGATTTTTATGGAAAGGCATAGGTACCTTCCTTTTGATCTGGGGCGTGTTGGCGCTGCTCGGCGGCTTTGCCGGGCAACGCGACGTTTTTCACCCATTACCGCTGGCCTCGGTTGCCAGCAGCGTGATGAACACCACGAATGCGCGCCCGGCCGAGACGGAAATTTTATTTGAACGTTTAAGCAGCCTGCGTCAATTGCAGGATCGTTTAGCTGCCGCCAAATCCGCCGGCAAACCCGTCATCGTCGATTATTACGCGACCTGGTGCACCGATTGCCTGCGCATGGAACAAGGAACCTTCGCCGATCCACGCGTGCGCGAACAACTCAAACGCTTTGTACGCTTGCAACCGGATGTGACCAATACCGGCGATGCCGACGTCGAA
Organism: Gammaproteobacteria bacterium; assembly: GCA_016194665.1. Taxonomy (GTDB): domain Bacteria; phylum Pseudomonadota; class Gammaproteobacteria; order Acidiferrobacterales; family Sulfurifustaceae; genus Sulfuricaulis. The sequence goes on along the minus strand of JACQBD010000103.1, from coordinate 2,084 downwards.
GCGATGAAAAAACATTTCCGCATTTACGGACCGCCGGCGATTGTTTTGCTTAATGCGCAAGGTGAGCAATACGGCGAAATGCCTATGTATGGATTTCACGGGGTAGACGAAATGCTTAACCTGCTAAATAAAATTTAATCGATTTAGTTAATTATAATGTCCAGCACCTTTAAAAATTTGCTGCTCACGCTCGCTGGCGTTATTGCTCTTACGGGCGGCTATTGGCTGGCGCAATCTCTACATTCCGAAGAAAAATCGCATACGGGCTTGACCTATGAAAGCGGGCAGATGGTCGATTTCACGCTGCCGGATCTGGACGATAAAAAACGCTCGTTGAAAGAATGGCGCGGCAAAGTCATCGTGCTTAATTTTTGGGCCACTTGGTGTCCGCCGTGCCGCGAAGAGATTCCGCTGTTCATTGCCATGCAAAAAAAATACGCCGCGGATGGTTTGCAAGTCATTGGCGTGGCGCTGGATAACAAAACCGCGGTGATGGTTTATCGTCAGTCCGCCAACATCAATTACCCCTTGCTGATAGGCGATGAAGAACACGTCATGCAAATCATGGAACGCTACGGCAATCGTATGGGTTCCTTGCCGTATACCGTGATCATGGACCGCGAGGGCCAGTTCGCGGTGCGCAAATTAGGCGCCTTCGGTCGCGATGAGCTCCAATACGTTTTAGAACCTCTATTAATGACTGCTGCCGCGCCCTCGAAGCTTCCTTAGCCTATCTGCGGCGATCTTCAGGATTATTGCTGGTAAATAACCATTACTTGCCGTGTTCTATTTTTAAACTAGACAAAACAGCATTCGCCATGCACAATTCAAGGATTAGAAAATAGCAACAAATCAAGACATATACCGTGAAAATACGGACAAATCATGTTGAATCACAGTCAGCCGGTGCGATCTAGCATTCATGGCTGAAATCTTAGTATTGAATGGGCCCAACCTAAATCTTTTAGGCAGCCGTGAGCCAGAACATTACGGCACAACCACTTTAGATACCATTAATCAGCGCTTAGCTCAGCAAGCGCAGTCCGCTGGACACAGCGCGAGCTTCTTTCAAAGCAACGCCGAACACGAATTGGTGGAGCGCGTGCAACAGGCGATGAAAGATAAGGCGGCCTACATCTTACTTAATCCAGCGGCTTTTACGCATACCAGCGTGGCCCTGCGAGATGCGCTCGCGGCCACGCACATTCCATTTATAGAAGTGCATCTTTCCAACATTCATGCGCGCGAGTCGTTCCGCAAACATTCGTATTTTTCCGATTTGGCAACGGGCGTGATCAGCGGTCTGGGGGCGCAAGGTTACGAACTGGCGCTCGCGGCCGCGCTGGAACGCTTAAAAAAATAGGGCGGATATTATGGACATACGCAAAGTTAAAAAACTTATTGAGATGCTCGAAGAGTCGAGCCTTTCGGAAATAGAAATTCGCGAAGGCGAAGAAGCGATTCGCATCAGCCGCGGTCAGGCAGGTACGCAAGTGATGCATATGGCACAGGCACCAGCGATGGCGGCGGCGCCAGTATCGCTTCCGGCGGGTCAACCCACACCCAGTGCGGCACCGGCGGCCAGCGCATTACCCGCGGGGCATTCGGTGATCTCGCCCATGGTCGGTACTTTTTATCGCTCGGCCGCGCCGGGTTCGAAAGCGTTTGTCGAGGTCGGCAGCCAAGTCAATGCGGGCGATACGCTGTGCATCATCGAGGCCATGAAAATGATGAACGAAATCGAAGCCGATAAGGCCGGCGTCATTAAAGCCATCCTCAAAGAAAATGGCCAACCGGTGGAATACGGCGAAACCCTTTTCATCATCGAGTAATGATGAAATGGCAGGACTGAGCATTGCAACATTTTAAAAAATTCCCACATGATTGAAAAAGTCGTCATAGCCAACCGTGGTGAAATCGCCCTGCGCATTCAGCGCGCTTGCCGCACGCTCGGCATCAAAACCGTGGCCTTGCATTCGGAAGCCGATCGCGAGGCCAAATACGTCAAGCTGGCCGACGAATCGGTGTGCATCGGCCCGGCGCGCGCGGCCGACAGTTATCTCAATGTTCCAGCGGTCATCAGC
>JACQBD010000102.1 GCA_016194665.1 Gammaproteobacteria bacterium | reverse complement strand
AACGTCTGCTCGCGTTCGTCGTGCCCGCCGCCCAAGCCGGCGCCGCGTTGACGCCCGACGGCGTCGATTTCATCGATGAAGATGATGCATGGCGCATGCTTCTTGGCTTGGTCGAACATATCGCGCACGCGCGAGGCGCCGACGCCGACGAACATCTCGACGAAATCCGAACCGGAAATGGAAAAGAACGGCACCTTGGCCTCGCCGGCGATGGCTTTGGCGAGTAAAGTTTTACCGGTACCCGGATTGCCGGTCATCAGCACGCCTTTAGGAATGCGTCCGCCTAATTTTTGGAACTTGGACGGATCGCGCAAAAATTCCACGAGCTCGCCGACTTCTTCCTTGGCTTCTTCCACGCCGGCAACGTCGTCGAAGGTGATTTTATTTTGTTCTTCGGAAAGCATGCGCGCTTTGCTCTTGCCGAAACTCATGGCGCCGCGTCCACCCATGCCGCCTTGCATCTGGCGCATGAAGAACACCCACACACCTACTAATAAGAGCAACGGGAACCAATTGATGAAGATGGTGAGCAACAATGACTGCTCTTCGGGCGGTTTGGCTTCGATCGCTACGTTGTGGTCGAGCAGATCGCCGACCATGGCGCGGTTATCGGTCTCGGGGCTGTAGGTGGTGAACGAATCGCCGCTTTTATATTTGCCGATGATTTCACGTCCCTGCATGGTGACGCGATCGACTTCATTCTGTCGCACCTTCTGCATGAAGGTGGAATATTCCGTGGGACGCGCGGCCGCTTGGCGATTGCCGAAATTATTGAACACCGACATCAGCACGATGGCGATGACGAGCCACAATAAAAGATTTTTCGTGAGATTATTCAAAATTGCCTCTTAGCCGTTGGCGGCGCGATGATGGGACAAAAATCCGTGTGTATGGGTACATTTTGCTATGCGGCCTGTTCCAGCACAACCCGCATTATTACCTAGGCCTTAAACCCTTTTCCTAGCAGGTAAATTTCACTGCTCTCGGTACGCGATGCCTGCGGTTTGCGCGTCACCAGCTTCGCGAAGCAACTTTGCATGCGCCGGTGAAATTCCTGAAAACCGGCGCCTTGAAAAATTTTGATGAGCAATGCGCCGTCCGGTTTCAATACTTCGTGTGCAAAATCGAGCGCAAGTTCCGCAACCGTCATGCACCGCGCCTGATCCACCGAAGGCACCCCGGTTATATTGGGGGCCAGGTCGGAGATTACAAGATCGACCGATTGCGCCGCGAGCTGCTTTCTTAATAAGTCTAGCACCGCTGTTTCGGTAAAATCGCCCTGAATGAACTCGACGCCGACAATCGGTTCCATCGGTAAAATATCCATGGCTAACACGCGCCCGCTGGGACCGACGCGATTTTTTACGTATTGCGACCAACTCCCCGGCGCCGCGCCTAAATCCACCACTGTCATGCCGGCGCGTAAAAGCCGGTCGCGCTGGTCGATTTCCTCCAGTTTATAGGCCGCGCGCGAACGCGAACCTTCTTTGCGCGCACGTTTTACGTAGGGGTCTTTGACGTGCCGGTCTAACCAGCGTTGACTGCTTTTAGTGCGCGGCATGAGTATTAAGTCGGGTATGATGCGCGATTAAGTGCGGTAACGATCATTATATAGTACGAATAGATGAATGAGCGAAGCGAATAAGCTTCATTGACATGAACAACTAACGAACACGTGGGTTATGACTTTAAACGCAAAACAACGCAAACACTTAAAAGGCCTGGCGCACCATCTTAAACCGGTGGTGTTGGTAGGTAACGCTGGAGTGACGGACCCGGTTCTCAAGGAAATTGAATTGGCGCTTGGCTATCACGAACTCATCAAAATCCGCTTGCCCGGCGTTGACCGCAGCGAACGCAGCGCCATGCTGGAAAAAATTTGCGCCGCGAGCTGCGCCGAAGCAGTGCAGGAAATCGGACGCGTGGCAGTTGTTTATCGGCCTGCGGAACAGCCGCGCATCACCCTGCCGAAGTAATCAAAAAGCATACTGTCCCGCCCAGCGAATCCAAACGTCGAGCGCAACACGAATATCCATGACTGTAGGATCATCAATGCCCAACAAGGCATCGGTGGCCTTCAGCAGATTAGGTACCGCCATTTGCGGGAAGAAATTCTTGAGTGCTTTGGCTACCTCGTTTTCGGCGCGGCGCAAAGCCGAGCTGTTAGGCGAATTTGAGTTGATGAGCTGGACAAGACGATCATCGATGCTGGTCAAACTTTCCGGTTGTACCACATTGACGTTGTAAAAAACGACCGCGGCCGGTTGAGCAAGACTGGCAACGGTAACCACGCCCTGGAAAGTCGCCGCGCCCGCGGGCTGCGGCAATTTCACCCAGAAAGTCAGCTGCTGCTGCGCGCCGACGCCAAGGTTCACGTTAAAGACCAGTGCGTTAACACCGGCCGTGCCAGTGCCAGGATCGATAATTTTTGCGCCGCTAGGCAGATTGATGGTGGCGGTGGCCGGCGTGGCGATACCGCGGTTGATCAGCGTTAAGGTCAAAGGCACGACCGCGCCGGGGCTACGAGAAAATTCTGTGGGATGCACGTACTCCAAAGCCTTCGCGAGCAACGCGCCGGCAAGACTATTTTGTCCATCGCGCGTAGCAGTAATCAGCAAATCGAAGCCGGTGAAAGCAGAACGGCCTTGGCCATAAGCATTGACAACTACGGCGTCCAAATAGCGTTCTGGATGGCCTGCGCACTCGTCATCATCGTTGTCACTGCTGGAACGGCTATTGTTTGCGCTCGCTTCGTAACGTGCGCCCTCATCATGACAGTCGTCATTATCGGTTCGCATTTGTGGCGCGCTGACGGTATAAATTCCCGCCGTCTCGGCGCGCACGCGTTTCATGCGCAGTGCTTTATCGCCAACGATAAGATCGATGTGGCCGCTGAGACCGAGACCGGTTAGATCGACCCCATTCGCGCGCACGCTGCCGATAAGCTTGACGCCGAGGGCTTCGAGTAATTTTTGGTTACGCGCATCGTGAATCCCCGCCATCACTAAACCTTCGCCGCGGAATGTCGCTTCACGTAATTCCTTTTGCGTTTGTTCGTCGAGTTTTTCCTGTTCGGCGAACAAGGCGTAGACCGAGTAGTTGCCGCTGTGAAATTGCCTGGTGAAATCCTCGGCGGTATCGGTGATGGTGTACGACCATCCTTTCGCTTTAAGCAATTTTTCCAGGAACGCACGCTGCGCCTTCAATCCGGGAGCGCTCGCCGGTCCGTACGGATCGGTATCGCGATAACTCGCCGCGTTGGCGCTGGGCACGACATCCAGTCCGCTCAGCGTGAGAGCACCGAAAACTTGGCCCAGCACAACCGGCGTGCGGCAATCGGTGCGAATCGTTCCGCTGGTAAGTTTCAGGGTGGCGCCATCCTGCACAACGATCTCGACGCTGAATTCATTGCCCAACTTCGCGGCGCCGCTCGTGGGCTGTAATGTCAGCTCGATGCCCTGCGCCGTGAAGCGACTCAGCACGAGATCGGCGCCGTTGCTGCCGGCGTTTAAGTTCAGCGCGCCCGCAAAACCGGCGAGGTTGGCCGATTCGTTATCGACAAACGCGCCATTGACACCGGTGACACGCGCGGTCACCGTCGCATTGTTACTGAGCGGCGTACTAAAAGACGTTGCGAGCGACAGCTGTTTAACGCCGTCGCAGCTGCATTGCAGACCATAGCTGGGATCATCGCCGCGTCGGCCGTTATCGAGCAGCACCAGCAAGCGGCCTTTGGCGCCGATAGTTAAGTTGGCGTCGATGCGAATGGGCGGCGGCATGACTTGGAAACCGCCGAAAGCGAGTACTTTTGTTGCGCCGTTGACGTTGGCATTAATCACGCAACTATAACCGCCGAGCGCCAAGCCGCGAGTGTCGATATTGCGGAAGTAACTGTGAACGATTCCTCCCGCCGGCAAATCTACCGTCTCCGTCAGCTCATTAACCACGCTTCCGGTATCGACATTGATCAGCTGATGGATCAGCTGCACACCGCTTAAGGCGCTGCCGGAAATATTCTTGGCGGTCTCGGTGCAGAGATTCGCGTCGCCTTGATACACCGTCGGCGTGGTAACGGTCACACTGCCGCTAAGCGCCTGGATATCGCGGCGCTGCACTTGAAACGTCGTGGCGCTGGTATTGAGCACGCTGCGGGTGAAGGCATCCTTCAGAACCAGCTCAACGGAATAATCACCGCCGACAGCATCCGCCAGCAGTAGCGTGTAAGGCAAATCACGCAAACTAAGCGGTACGAGCTCGCCCAGCGAACGTGCTTCAAAGAATAAAACTGCGCCGGCGGGCGAACGCACGGTTAACTCGACACGCGTTGGCGGCAATAGTTTGTTCGGGGCGATATTTTGCACCCGGCCGTTGATTTGCACGCTATCCCAGGCGTCGTACAACGGCTTGTCGGTCGTAACCAAAGTAGCCGTCGCATTCGCCACGGCGGGCGCGTTGATGTTAAACGGCGCGGTCGCTTCCGCGGCTAAGCGTCCTTGGGTATCGAGCAAGCGCGCATAAACTTCATAAGAGCCGGCAAATGTCGCGCCCGTGTTCCACGACGCTGTTAACGGCACAGTCGATCCGACGGCTAGGTTATCCACCGCTATCGGAGCCAACTCGATTAAATTCACCAAGCTGCCCGGAGCGCGAATCGCCAACACGACTTGTCCGCTCGCGGGAGCCACGCCGCTGTTGCTGACCGGCGCTGCGATCGTCACCAATTCATTCGCGAGATAGCCCTGTTTGTCCGTGCTCACGCCCAAACTCATGCCGGCGGCGGCGCGTACAATCGGTATCTGCAGCGGTACTTGGACTTTCTCCGCGGTAAAAGAATTATCGAACTCGAGATCAGCGCGCGTGGCCACGGCGCGACTCTCGTTCAATTGCATATTGAGCAATGTCAGATCGAATTCAACGGTTCTTCCATTATTAGTAACGCCCAATAGTTTCCAAATATATTCCGCTCCGCCGCTGGTGCCGGGGAGCGTGCTGGTGGGAACGATCGATGGATTGGCTAACTGCACATTGGCGGGTACGTCGACGTGCAGATCGACATCGATGCCGCCCAGACGTTCCAGTGCCTTCGGGAGATAGGCCATCACGAAACTCGTCGCGGCCAAGCGCGTGGTCAAGCCATTATTAATATTCGCCCACGATCCGTCCGCCGCCTGGGTGTTTAATAAATACTGAATAATTTTGCGAATCTGCTGATCGTCAGGCGACGGATTGGTGTAGTCGAGCGCAATACCGACCATGGCGCTGACCAGCGGATCGCTGGTATTGCCGACGCTGCGTCCCCAACCGCCGTCAGCGCGCTGGCGCGTGCGTAGTAAATTATTTTCATACGCAATCGCGGTATTGATTTGGGTGAGCAAGGCAGGATCGGTCAGCGCCTCGCGGGCATAGGCAAGTCCGATCATGCGCATCGCTTGGATGATGTTATCGGAAGTGTTGTCTTGATAGTTCGACAGAAAATATTGCGCGCCACCCGCTATCGCGTTTTGGAAGTCAGCCAAAAACGCCGTATCCATTGCCAGCGTATTAATCTCATGCAAGTTATTGGTCGATTGATTGCCGACGTAGACATGCGCACCAACCGAAACCAAACCGCGCAATGTGGAGGCAGAGAATAATCTTTCCGCCACGCCATTCGATCGCACCCGTGTGACACCGTCCGGCGCCTCGGTCGATACATAAATCGTTGCATCGGCCGCCACCGTGAGCCATAAGGGGCGGAACGCCAGGCCGTCGGCGAAAATCGATACGGTTTTGTCTGGCGCAATCTTAAGAAGATTAAAACCATTGTAATTAGCGACCAGAAGATTTCCGTTTGCGTCGAAGCTCAGGCCGTATGGATTGCGCAACAGACCGCCGCTCACGAAAACTTCCGATTGGCCCGTCGCAGGAAGATATCGGCGTATGCTATTGCCGTTATAGTCCGCGATATAAAGCCAACCGTCGGGTCCGGTCTCGACGTCCGTCAATACACTGCCCACTGTCATGACGACCGTACTGGTGCCATCGCTATTAATCCGCCGCAGGAAACCGCTGCCCGATACGTACATCGTGCCATCGGCGCTGAACGCCAAACCGTAACTGGCGGCGGGCAAACCGCTTGCCACGGTGGAAGTAAGTCCGGTGTTGGGATCGTAACGCACCACCATACCGCTGCTGTATTTGACAACATACAGTGCGCCATCCGGACCGGTTTCAATATCCAGCGGATTCGTGCCTGCGCCGAGCGGGGCCGCGGGACCGAGCGCAAAATCTTTTACGTTGTTCATGTCGAGCGCGGCGCGCGCGGCCACAAGATCCGCGAACCCGCTCAGCGCCAGCGCGGTGTTGCTGACATCCGAATACCACCAACCCGTGGCGTGATCGGTAGACCAACGCATGGTATTGCCGCTTTGCACGCGGCGGTCATAAAGATATTTAGCGGCTTTGTACGAACTGCGGAATGACTCTTCTTTATTCGGCCATGCGCCCAAGGCCCAAATGCCCAAATAGGTTTGAGCTTTGGCGTATTCCGGATGTGAAATGCGCAATGCGCCGTCGGCCTGCAAACTGCTGGCGATCGCGTTATATAAGAATGTCGCAGCGCCGCGATCGACTTCGGCTTTATCGAGCGAGCTCGCCAATCCGAATTCGCTTTGTGTCTGAATGTGACAACCGAGACAACGATTGGTCGTATGCCAATTGATCGCTGCCGGCGCGGTGTATTGCCCGCCGCGCTTGACCGCTTCCTTGACCAATACAAATAACGGATCGGTACTGCTGCCGCTGCGCACGTCCACGCCTTGCATGGTGATCTTGCCGCGCACCGTTTGCGTGCCTTCCGCCACCACGGTCTTATTAACGCTGAACGTGCCGCTGGCCTTATCGCCCACGTAGAGGATGCCGGTGATTTCACCGGGGACAGCGCCGGCCAGCGCATGCACGCGAACATTAAGATTGCCCGCCGCCGTCGGCACCCAACTGCCGAAATCGATTACCGCGTTAACGCCGACCTCGATGGCAGCGCCCGTGGTTTGCGCGCGATATAGCGCAGCGCCGCTGGAATTTGTCACCGTCAATTCATAATCGCCTGCGGCGAGCGGCACGTTGCCGTTGTTGCGCACCAGCGCCGTGAGCGTCACCGGCGTGGTCGCGCCAGCTTGCGTCAGTGGCGGATTGATCGCCAGCGCACCGCTAATGCCGTTACTCGCCACGAGCGTGGCGTAACCATTGCCTTCGGCCAGAATCTCGCCGCGCGGACGCGCGGCATTGATGCTGCCCGGCTGCACCGCACGCACAACGATGGTGTAGACGCCCGGCGCGAATTGCGCCGTCGACCAAGGAATAGTGAGTGTCTTGGTCTCGTTCGGCGCGAACGTAAACTGACTCGTCGGGATAGTCGTGCCCTCGGCATACGCTGTCAGCGTTGCGACCGATGCGCCGTTGACATCCAATACTTCGCCAATCACCAGCGCCGAGGTCGATGTCGCAAGTAGATTGGCAATCTCGGCGGTAAATAGCGCAGTGGCGTTGGCGGGCGATTGTGTTTGGTTGGCGCGCACGGAAATTACTTGGAAACCCGTCGCCGCTACCGGTTGCAACACTGGATTCAATGTGTAGTTACCGTGCGCGGCGATAGTCACGGGCGATGCGGCTTGCGCATAACCGACGGCGGTGACCGACACCGTGAATTGCAAGCTATCGATGCCGCTTAACGTGTAATTGCCGCTGGCATCGGCCAGCGCTGTAAAGTTCGTGCCTTCGATGCGCACGCGCGCGCCGGCAACGGCGGCGCTCGTCTGCGCATCGCGCACCGTGCCGGATAAAGTGGTAAGTGCGGCGCCGGTCCCGGGCGGCGCCAGTGCGACAGTAATCTCCGCTTGGCCGAAGGCGGCCACCTGCATGCCGAGCGTGCTCGTTTGATAATTCGAAGCGCTGGTGACGAGAGTAAAGCTCTTAAGCGTAATGCCATCGAACAGGAAGCGGCCGTTGGCGCCGGTCGTGGCCGTGGCGCTGGTCTCAAGCAAATTCACCGTGGCGCCGGCGATAGGCAAGCGTGTAACACCATCGACCACCAAACCATTTAAAGTCAGTGTCGTCGGCGCGGTGCTCGATGAGCTGGGGTACAGTGAAAGCGTTCCGAGATTACCCAAGGCCCCGGCGGGAAACGAAAGGCTATACGATTGGGTTACAAAACCCGCCGCCGATAAACTACCCGTATAATTAGCGCGCGGCACAGAATGAATGTTGAACTGCCCGTTGGCATCGCTACTGCCGGAAAGTCCGCCGCCGAGATCAAACACGGCGCCGGCGATCGGGGCGCCGGTGTTAGCATTGATGACCGCTCCAGAAATCGTTCCGGGCGTGTTGTCTTGAAAACCGCCGGCTTTGACGAGTCCTTGATTGAGAATCAGAGTCTGGCCGCCGACAACCGTCGCGGCGCCGCTGATCGATTCATAGCCATTCTTACTAATAGAAACGGTGTAGCTTCCCGGCGTCACGGTGTTGAGACTAAATGTGCCGGATGTATTGGCCGTTGCCGTATACGTGGTTGTCCCTGAAAGCGTCACGCTGGAACCTGATAGCGCGGTCAAATCGAGGGCGTCGAAAATTTTGCCACTAACCAGACCGGCGTCGCCGGAAACGCCCAATACGAGATTCCCCGCCACGCTCACCTGTCCGCCTTGCGTAGAGCCGGTCACACTGGCCGAAGTGTAGCCGGTCTTGCTCGCGATCAAGGTATAAGTTCCCGCCGGTAAACTTTGGATCACAAAGTAACCGTCGTTATTCGTCAGCACCGACACTCCCGTGCGTTCGGCAAGCATGACCACCGCGCCGGCGATAGGTTCTTGGCTACCGGCGCGCACCACGTAGCCGCTCAACGCACCGGTCTGATCCGGACTCACGCCACCGCGGCGCAGTTGATACGCATACAAAGCCTGTAACGCCAATGCAGTAGTATAAGAGTCGTCATTCCAACTGCCGTTCGCCTGCTGCGCGGCGGAAAGCGCGGCAACACTGTTTTCTATTAACGCCAAATCGCCAACATAAGGCAGCATGGCAATAAGCGCCGTGGCAGTTTCAAAGTGTTCGCTCCAAAGGCCCGCAGAGCTACGCTGCGATAACAAAAAATTCTGAGCGCCGGTCAGTGCAGCAGATACACCGAGGTAAGTTTGGCGATAGCTCCATAGCGCACGCATGCTCTGCGCCGTGAGATAAACCGCAGCCGCATTCTCGCCATCGCCCCAACCGCCATTGGCTTGCTGATGATTCAATAAGTAACCTGCGGCCCCGGCGACAATGGCGCCGCTGGTGTAATTCGCCGAGGCCAGTGCTTCGAGGGCAAAAGCAGTATCTAAAACAGAACTGGCGTAACCCACTTGATGACCGAAACCGCCATCCTGATTTTGATAAGTGATTAATGTATTGATAAGCGCGGTGACGTCGTTACCGGTGCGCACATTCACCACAATCTTGCGGGCAGTGAATTCGGCGTTCGCTTCGGGATCGGCGTTGAGAAATCCGAGAGCCGGATTGAAAGGAACCTGCGTTTGTTGACCCAAGACCAGGTATGCACGCAGTACTTCAGCAGTGGTTTGGACGGGGGCAGCCAATGTAGCGGACGTCGAACCGAAAGAACCGTTGGCGTTCGGTTGGGTCGCAAGCCAACTCACCCCGTTGGCAATGTCCGCTAAGACGGCAAACGGCGAGACGAGCCAAATCCCCAGCGTGACGATGCTGAGATATAGACGACGTGTTGACTGCGATCTCCTAAAATTCACTGCCGCTCCCAAAAAAATAAATATTCTTTCCACCATGCACGCACAATTAAAAATTTACTCCCGCCTTGTCCTTGTCCGAACAAAGCTGGAAATCACTCACGATCATGGCAACAAAAATCGGGAACATGACCATGACAATAAAAGCAACTATGGGCAATTCATCCAACCTTATATCGCGCGTAAGCGCAAAAATCGTCACGAATAACAGCGCCAAATAATATAAAAGGGCAAAACTTTTCCAAAATTTTTTCTCGCGGAGACGTTCGAATGCCGCTTTATCATGCGCAAGCCTTATATTTTGAGCGATCGCAGCTGGCACAATCGCCATCAATAAGCCCAAGTGTCCGTATCGCGCCATCAATAGAAGCGCAATAGCGGTCAGCGCCCAGCTGGCAAGTAATTTTCTGCATAATAAATTGCTGTTCATTATCCAAACCATGTCCAATCAAATATCCACACCCATCCAGTCATCATGTATTCTAAAAGTTCGATCCTCACATCATCCGCCGCGTGACCGAGGCCTCGTAGCGCAAAACCTGCCACCACTTCCATAATTGCCAGCGCCGCCGCGCCTTTGAGTTCGCTATACATTTTTTCTGGCGTGTAATTTTTAGCAGCAATATGCTTAACAGCGTGGAGGAAATTGTAATAGGCCCCCAAAATCAAGACTGCGGCTAAATATTGTTGCGTCGCAAGCGCAAGCAAAAATGCGCCAATTAAAAATGCAACCGTTAACCAGAAAACTCCGCCGCCGTTCGCACCTCCCGTAATTTTATACGCGCCCGCTCCGGTGTCTGGATCAAAAAGTATGTAGCCTTCGCCCGTCCAACCCGGTACTGAAATGCGGTCGGTATGAGCAAAAACCTCTTTACCAGTAGCAAGCGCTTGCGTGATCTCTGTCATCGCCAAACCATCAAGATGAAGATTTGGTAAAGCCTGGGCTTGATTGGCCGAGGTGATGTGATATAAACGCTGGCCCTGAGAAGCGGCGATTTGCAGCGCCTTAACCGCCGAGATACCTTCGACTCGTTGTGTGGGTGTCGAGAACATTTGTTCTGGCACCGCATATTCAAGTACAGAACTCAGAATCCCTGTTTGCAATTGAAAATGTCGTCGTTGCGTCGTATCGCCATTGTTTATCTCGTTAACATCTGCAAGCCAAACGTTTACGGCAACTCCACCGGCTGTTATTGCTCGCGGGAATCCAAAGAAATAATCGACATTCGGTTCATAACCCAAGCTACCGAATCCCGCAGCAAGGTTATTATTAACCCCTTGCGTGAGTCCGGTAATGCGCGACAGTGCAATATACTGACTAAAGTAAGCAAGTGTGCCGGAATGAAACATGTCACCGAGAATGTCCTCGCGAGAAAGGCCACTCAGCATGGCGGGATTGTTTGACTCTACAATCGTTCTTGTTTGTGTAAGCTTCGTTTCGAGATTTTCCAACACCTGCGGCGAAACACTACCGCGAATAGCAGCAAGACTTAAATAAGCACCGGCAGGAACCTTGTAATCTTTTATGATGGGTCCGTTATTTATTAATCTCACCTCAAAAACGAGGTCGAGATCTTCACCCAGCCGCATAGCAACGCCTGTTGCAACGACTTGACCATTAACGGCTATCTCAGGGATTACAGAAATAAGATATGAAGGAATTCGTGATGGAAGCAGAGCAGGGTTAGTATTCGACGCTGGCGGTACAAAAGAAGCTAAAGTTTGCTCATCGACGGAAGTCGCTGGACGGAATGAAAGTGTAATTTTATTGTTATTCGTTTTTGCCCATGGAAAACTAACTGCATCGATCAAATCGCCAAAAATATCTCTTCCGAATGCGAAGCTGATTGTGTTCTGCAAAGCGCCAGGAATGACACCATAACGTGCGCCGACAAGGAATGTTCTGTAGGGCAATAAGCTTGGCAACACGGAAATGTTTTGCGCGATAATTTGCCGGCCGCCGATAACACTACCTACGGTAGGATTAGTAAGATTACTGATATGCTGCTGAAGCGTCGTTTTTGCTTGTGTTTTGGTATTTTGAAGAGTATCGAAATTAAGCCCGGAAACCCACCCTTCCTGCTTATTACTGGTTCCGGTGTTCGCAAAAGACTGGGTTAACGCAACTGGATCAATTCCAGTAATTACCTTTACATCTATTCCGCTAAAGTCTTGGTATTGCTTATAGCTAGGATCGAGTTGTACCCAACTATCAGCGAATTTGTTAACGGCACCGCGGGAAGGGTGAAAGTCAATTGCCGCTTCCACCCAAATATGTTCCAACTGAACCTTTGTAATTCTCCCGCCATTAACAATGGCGGTAATTGGAATGCCGCCACCACTGGCGTAGTTTGCGGCAGCTGTTACGTCCGTGAATCCTCCGGCCCAATTACGGAACTTATCTTCGGCAACTTCAATAGAGCCGTGCACGTAGCGCGCGGGAATACCTGAAGCACGAAATAACGCAATTGTGAGAGAGGCAATGTCAAAAGCATTACCGCGCTGGCTACCCAGAGTAACATCAGCGTCCTGCGTCGCGCCCCAAGTGGGTAACCATTCGACGTTGTTGCGCACCCAGTTGTATATCTTGACTGGGTTATGTTCGAGCTCAGCAGCCTTGGCGCGGATGGCGTCTGTGAGCACTACTTCGGTGGTGGCCGCCAGATACGCAGGATCACTGGCGCCAGCCAATTGATTAAAGTTATACGTTCCGTGGCTGGCGAACTTCTCGTAGGGGTTACTGTGTAATCCGGCGCGGATAAATTGTTCTTTTTTAAGTTTGGGAATGTTCTTGGTATTAGGCTTAAGACTCTGATTCGGCAAATCGTTTGGGTCGAACTTGGTCTTGGCTGTCTTTTTCTTTTGTTTAGTTTTTAAATGCTCTTTAGCTTTCTTGGCCTTGGATAATTTATTTTCTTCGCGAGGTTCTTCGTCTAGGTCGCGCAGATTGGCCTTCAGAGTCGCCATCTCGGTTTTATATTGTTTTACTGCTTCGGCATGACGATCGAGGATAATTTGCGGAAGCTTCTTGTCTTTCAAATGTTTTTCTATTTTGTCGAAATCTTCGATCGCCTTCTGATCGAGGCCATCGAGGTCTTGACGCAAAACTTTAAGTTCGTTTTGCTCCGAACTGGTGGTTTCTTTTTTTGTTAACTTCGCTTCAAGCTTTTCCAGCCGATCTTCGACTTTTTCCAGGGTCTTGGCGAGTTTTTCATCGTTGCTCGTTGGCGCGGGGGTTTGCGCCTTGGGAGCCGTCGGTAGGTTCGCGGCCATGGCTAGGGGTTGAAGCGTTAACCCCAAAAAAGCGACCGTGACAAGCACGGCGGTGGATTTTAAAAACACACGCGCCCGGCGTAGATTTTCGATGGCGGGCAAACTCATGACATCCCCTTTTAAAATGTATTGTTCGGTGAATCCGCGCCGAACTTTTCCATATTTTTTATTGGTTCAAAACTTAACGCTCATCGTCCCCGACTGTCAAGCAATTTTACTTTTAAAAATTTCCATTTCCACAGCGCAAAAGAATTCTCCCAAAGAAACGCGTGCATATCTTTGATGCGGGTAGTTTATTAGTAAGTGCTAAGTTTACGCGATGCATATTTTTAGAATTGATTAGAGATCGCATAGGTAAAAACATATGTAAAAAAAAATTTAACTTAACAAGTAGCGACTGAAAATAGGAATAATTTTTAAACGTTAAACGTCGCGGGGTTTCGATTCTCAATGGAGTTATAAGCGCTGATTGCTGTCGTAAAAATTTCATCCTGGCATGCTCTATTTATTATATTAAGCTATGAACTGTGTCTGAAGATTTACTCCGAGCCGTCTTGCAACGCGGGTTCTATCCAGCATTTTTTCAAAGCCGCGATTTGATCTCCGTCCCCAGGTCGGTTCTCTGCAAAATACGTCGTTTCGAGCACAAACTGCACATACATCTTGATGGCCCTTTTTTGCGCGTTGTTAAACTGACCTACGAATCGCAAAAATTCCTCCTTCCGGGTTAATCTGGACATGTCCTTGTTAAACGGATCCAAGAGTTCACGCGGAAACACCATGAGCGCATGCCATACATCAAGTCCTGGTGGCGGTGTTAGCATTTCCATTCCTGAATGTACTGCTCGATAGTCAACCCGTTCGGTTTTCTGATCTCCCACAAAAAGAGTATCAACCAAGTACATCAGGGCCGTCAGTAGGTACGCGGGGAGATAATAGGCCCGGGCCTGTGGTGAGAGCGGTAAATGGCTGTACTCATCGGTGGCGAGCCAGAGATGGAGCGGTTCGCCGACGAAATCAGCCCAGTGTTTGGGTGTGTTTCTGAGATTTCCTCCCTTAAAGAACATTTCCGCATCTTCTTCATCATCCAGTAAATAGTGTTCGACGCACCCTTGCTCATTAACACGTTGACGAAGAGCGCCGATAGGAACCTCTGCAGGGAGCGAAACATCTGAAAATGAAGTTCTGATCAACCGTGCTATCGACTGTGCCTCCTGTTCGAATTTCTGCTTGCTTTTGGCGATCATTTAAATATCGCCCTTAATCATTGCGAATGCTACTCATGAAAAGACAGTCACTCCTGACAACAGGGCAAAAATCGTGGCGAGTAATGTATAGGCCCATAGTTGATCCTTAGTGGTCGATCCCTCAAGGATGCCGATCCGAATTAAACCCGGCAGGTAATAATAATTCGCTCTCTTATCCTTGTAATACGCTTTTATGCGCTCGGCTTTCAGCAGTAGCGTATCGCGTCGGCTCAGATAACCGGAGAAAATAACTCTTATAAAACTTGGCGCCCGTGATGTCATAATGAATCCATACAGTCACGATTAGCGCATTTCCCATAATTTTTTCAGTAATCGATACTTCCTCAATCGCAACCGTTATAAATGGTAACCGTCGATAGAACAAATTGAACAAAAAAATTGCAGATAAAAATAGGAACCCAGCCAAAAACACGCTTAGTAATATAGTACTCGTCATGCGAACACCGCGCTTATTCTTGCTCGCATACTCGCGAACATTATTGCAAACCCGCTTCCCTTTTTTAATTTTCCTATGTCTGTTCTTAAAATTTTGCCGGCATTCAAAAAATGAAATCGAAAAGCAAATATAAAATGACGATAACAGTAGCTATCTCCGCTGCCAATAAACCCCACAGGCCTATCAATTGTGAAAGTTTTTTCTGGCTTCTCTGTTGATTATGCGGTTGTAATGACCTCATCCTTTCTTGCCCTAGGAATAACAGCGACTTGAACAATGAATATTATAAAATAATCGATGCAAGGCGCTAACTGCAGCCACCGCAGGAAAAATAAGAAACAATATAGGCAGGTTTAGTTCAGATGATGCAACTCAATAGAAATTATTAGCTGTTCTTCTTAAACATATTGAATATCTAAAATTTCGTAACTACGCACTCCGCCTGGCACCTGCACCTCGACCAAATCGCCTGATTCTTTGCCGATCAGCGCGCGCGCGATGGGAGAGCTGATAGAAATTTTTCCCTGGGCAATGTCGGCTTCGTAGTCACCGACGATTTGGTAAGTGACTTTTTGACTGGATTGTTCATCCATCAACTGCAGAGTGGCGCCGAATACCACGCGACCGTTGGCGTTGACGGTTTTGGGGTCGATCACTTGCGCCGTGGATAATTTAGCTTCGAGTTCGGCGATGCGGCCTTCGGTAAATCCTTGCTGCTCTTTGGCGGCGTGATATTCGGCGTTCTCGGAAAGATCGCCGTGCGCGCGCGCTTCGGCGATGGATTGAATGATGCGCGGACGCTCGACGCTTTTTAAGCGCTGCAATTCGATTTTTAATTGCTCCATCCCGGCTACGGTCATCGGCGTTTTTTTCATGCGGCCCCCTACGAAAAAATTCGAAGCAAAATTAATGCGCTCAACGCATCCTTGCTTCGCAAATTCTCGGTAGCGCGATTCATATCGCCAATTCTTTATGCAAATCTTGTAAGCGGCTGACGCGCATGTCACCGGCGGCGCGATGCGCTTCGCAGGCGGCGCGCGCGGCCGCGAGCGTGGTGTAATTGGTTATCTTACGCTGCAAGGCCTCGCGCCGGATAGCATAGGAATCCGCCAAGCTGCGCTTATCCGACACGGTATTGATAATAATGTCAATTTCATCGTTCATGATCATGTCGATCGCGTTCGGTCGGCCTTCCGACAGTTTGTTCACCGCGCGCGCCGCCACCTTATTCGCCTCGAATACCGCGGCGGTTCCGCGCGTCGCCAGAATTTCGAAACCTTGCTGACTGAAATAACGCGCCACTTCGACCGCGCCTTTCTGATCGGCGTCGCGCACGCTGATGAACACGCGTCCGCCGTTCGGAATCGGACTGCCGGCGGCGATTTGCGATTTGGTGAAGGCTTCGCCGAAACTACGCCCGACGCCCATGACTTCACCGGTCGATTTCATTTCCGGACCTAACATAGTATCCACCCCCGGAAATTTAATGAAGGGGAACACCGCTTCCTTGACGGAATAATAAGAAGGCACGATTTCGTGCACTACCCCCTGTTTCTTCAGGGATTGGCCGACCATGCAGCGCGCTGCGATCTTGGCCAAGGGCCGGCCGGTGGCCTTGGACACGTACGGCACGGTGCGCGAAGCGCGCGGGTTTACTTCCAATACATAAATCTTGCCGTTTTGAATGGCAAACTGCACGTTCATGAGCCCAATGACCTTGAGCGCTTTGGCCATCTTCACGGTTTGGTTGCGCAACTCGTCTTGAATTTTTTTCGACAACGAAAACGGCGGTAGCGAACAAGCGGAATCGCCGGAATGCACGCCGGCTTCTTCGATATGCTCCATGATGCCGCCGATCACGACTTGCTTGCCGTCGGCGATGGCGTCGACGTCCACTTCGGTGGCGTCGTTCAAAAAACGGTCGAGCAACACCGGCGAATCTTCCGACACGCGCACCGCCACGCGCATGTAGGTTTCTAAATCTTCGCGCGCATGCACAATCTCCATCGCGCGTCCACCCAGCACGTATGACGGCCGCACCACCAAGGGATAACCGATTTTATCGGCGAGCTTGATGGCTTCGTGCGTGGTGCGCGCGGTGGCGTTCGGCGGTTGCGCCAGTTTTAATTTCTGAATTAATTTTTGGAAACGCTCGCGGTCTTCGGCAACGTCGATGGATTCCGGCGATGTGCCGATAATCGGCGCACCGGCTGCTTCCAAACCGCGCGCGAGCTTGAGCGGTGTCTGCCCGCCGTATTGCACGATCACGCCTTCGGGTTTTTCCAGATGAATAATTTCCAGCACGTCTTCGAGCGTGAGCGGTTCGAAGTACAAACGATCGGAAGTGTCGTAATCGGTCGACACCGTTTCCGGATTGCAGTTGATCATGATCGTCTGATAACCGTCGGCGCGCAGCGCAAACGAAGCGTGCACGCAGCAATAATCGAACTCGATGCCTTGGCCGATACGATTGGGCCCGCCGCCGAGCACGATGATTTTTTTCTTTTTTTCCGGCGCGGCTTCGCATTCTTCTTCATAAGTGGAATACATGTAGGCCGTGGCCGAGGCGAATTCCGCGGCGCAGGAATCGACGCGCTTGTACACCGGGCGCACTTTGGCGGCATGCCGCCATTGGCGTAAATTTTTTTCTTTTACGCCGAGCAAACTCGCCAAGCGCCGGTCGGAAAATCCCTTGCGCTTCCAGGCGCGCAAGGATTCGGCTGAAGGTTTTTTCTTGCCATGCTTGGCGATGGTTTTTTCAGTCTCAATCAGATCGGCGATCTGCGCTAAAAACCACGGATCGATGTAGCACTGCGCATGAATTTCTTCGGCGCTCATGCCCAAACGGAAGGCATCGGCCAGATGCCAGATGCGCTCGGCACCCGGTACGCGCAGTGCCTGACTAACGCGCTTGCGTGCCTCGTCTTTGCTCTGTGCTGGATCGAGTTTAGATTCGAGCCCATAGCTGCCGATCTCTAAACTGCGCAAGGCCTTTTGCAAGGACTCCTGAAAAGTGCGGCCGATGGCCATGGCTTCGCCCACCGATTTCATCTGCGTGGTGAGCGTGGCGTCGGCTTTGGGAAATTTTTCGAAGGTGAAGCGCGGAATCTTGGTGACGACGTAATCGATAGTCGGCTCGAACGAAGCCGGCGTGACGCCGCCGGTGATGTCGTTTTTCAATTCATCTAAGGTATAACCGACCGCGAGTTTGGCCGCGACTTTGGCGATGGGAAAACCGGTGGCTTTGGAAGCGAGCGCCGAAGAACGCGACACGCGCGGATTCATTTCGACGATGATCATGCGCCCGTCTTTGGGATTGATGGCGAACTGCACGTTCGAGCCGCCGGTGTCGACGCCGATTTCGCGCAGGCAGGCGATCGAGGCATCGCGCATGATCTGATATTCCTTATCCGTCAACGTCTGGGTCGGCGCCACCGTAATGGAATCGCCGGTGTGCACGCCCATGGGATCGAAATTTTCGATCGCGCACACGATGATGCAGTTATCACGACGATCGCGCACCACTTCCATTTCAAACTCTTTCCAACCGATGATCGATTCCTCGATCAACAGCTCGCGCGTCGGTGAAGCATCGAGTCCGCGCTCGCAAATGGTGACAAATTCATCCTTATTATAAGCAATGCCGCCGCCGGTCCCGCCCAGAGTAAAAGAAGGACGAATAATCACGGGAAAACCGATCGCCGCCTGCACTTGCATGGCTTCTTCCATGCTGTGGGCGGTGGCGCCGCGCGCGCATTTGAGGCCGATGGATTCCATGGCTTTCTTGAAACGTTCGCGGTCTTCGGCTTTGTCGATGGCTTCGCGCGTGGCGCCGATCATGGACACGCCGAATTGTTTCAGCACGCCTTCGCGGTCGAGATCGAGCGCGCAGTTAAGTGCGGTCTGCCCGCCCATGGTCGGCAGCAATGCATCCGGGCGTTCTTTCTCGATGATCTTGGCAACGGTCGGCCAGGTGATCGGCTCGATATAAGTCGCATCCGCCATTTCCGGATCGGTCATGATGGTGGCGGGATTGGAATTCACCAGAATTTTTTATGTCAGTACGTTTGGGCATGGGAAATATTTATCTCACAAAGAGATTTTTTGTTTTTCATTCTGTGCTTTCTGAGCGCCCTGCGAAAATTTTTTTTCCATCAGTTCGATAAACCGGTCGAACAATGGTGCTACGTCATGCGGGCCGGGGCTCGCTTCCGGATGGCCTTGAAAACAAAACGCGGGTCGGTCGGTGCGCGCCAAGCCTTGGATGGAACCGTCGAACAACGAACGATGTGTCACGCGCAGATTCGCCGGCAAGCTCGTTTCATCCACCGCGAAGCCGTGATTCTGGCTGGTGATCATGACGCGGCCGGAGTCGCTGTCCTGCACCGGATGATTCGCGCCATGATGACCGAATTTCATTTTGACGGTGCGCGCGCCGGAGGCCAAACCTAAGAGTTGATGGCCGAGACAAATGCCGAACACCGGCAGACCCGTTTCCACAATTTCGCGGATCGCGGCGATGGCGTAGTCGCAGGGTTCGGGATCGCCGGGACCGTTCGACAGAAACACGCCGTCCGGTTTCATCTTTAATACTTCTGACGCCGCGGTTTGCGCCGGCACCACCGTTAGGCGACAGCCGCGCGCCGCGAGCATGCGCAAAATATTACGCTTGATGCCATAGTCATATGCGACCACATGAAAACGTGCTTGCTGCTGCTTCGCGTAGCCTTGGCCCAACTCCCACAAGCCTTCGTCCCATATATAAGGTTTCTTAGTGCTGACGACTTTGGCGAGATCCATGCCTTTCAAGCCGGGAAACGCACGCGCCGCTTGCAACGCCGCTTTCTTGTCGAGCTTGGCGCCGTCTTTGGCGGCGAGGATGCAACCGTTCTGTGCGCCCTTTTCACGCAGCAGACGCGTCAAACGGCGCGTGTCGATGCCGGCGATGCCGACCAGTTTTTGGCGACGCATAAACTCCGGCAAGGATTCGGCGGCGCGAAAATTACTGTGCAAAAAAGGTAAATCGCGAATGATCAGACCCGTGGCGTAAACGCCGTCGGATTCCATGTCTTCGGGATTGCAACCGGTGTTGCCGATATGCGGATAGGTCAGCGTGACCATTTGCCGCGCGTAGGAAGGATCGGTGAGAATTTCTTGGTAGCCGGTCATGGCGGTGTTGAACACCACTTCGCCCACTGCTTGTCCCGGAACGCCGATGGATTCCCCGTAAAACAAGGAACCATCTTCCAGCACCAGCAATGCAGACGGCATCAGCAATACCTCTCAGCGCGTAGGCGCACAAAAACGGGAGAGGACCCATGAGGTTCGGGTGCTTCTCCCGTGTTGCCTAAATAAAAAAGGGTGTTTCCGGCTGAAGGCGAATGTTACGTCACGCTCTGGGTAAAATCAACGCGCCCTCGGCTAATTGTTAATGACAGACATGGCGCAAGCTTGTCGGTTCCGACTACACTCCAAGCATGGAAGACCAATATTTCACTATTCTGATGCACTTGGGTTTGGCGGTGCTCGCGGGCGGGCTCATCGGCTTGGAACGCACT
>JACQBD010000101.1 GCA_016194665.1 Gammaproteobacteria bacterium | reverse complement strand
TTTTCGTACGCTTTTTGCATCAAAATCGGCGCGGGCGCACTCGCATGCGCCACGGCATAACGTTTAAGTTGGGCACGATCGCTGTGTGCAATCCAGTTAGTTTCGCTTATCTCCATGGCCGCCAGTGCATACTCCGGCGGCATCGGCATCTTGGCGCGCACCGTGGCGGCATGTTCCCACATCGATAAGCGAAACAGAATTCGATCGGCGCATTGGCCTATTTGCGTTGCAACCTGCGCTGGCGCGCCATGCAGAAAGTTCGGCGGAAATTTCTCTTGAGTGTCGTGACAACGCGCGCAGTAATGTTGAAATAGCTGGATATCCGGATTAGCGCTGAATGGTTCCGCTTTAGCCGTATCGACCTGGATAGCCGGCAATGAAGCATCATCTATACAGCACCAAGTGCTGTGTGCAGGCGCGCCCAATACTTGAAATAAAGCCGGCAGGACCGCCGCGCGGCGCAATGGCCGTGACGTCAGCGCATCGCTCTTACCCTGCTGCGCTTGGCCGATCATTTGCTCCAGAGCATATTCAATGCGCGTGGAATCTTGCGCCATCGTCACTGTAAGCGTGGCGCGACCAGAAACGCGTTTATCCCAGC
Source organism: Gammaproteobacteria bacterium (assembly GCA_016194665.1). Classification (GTDB taxonomy): domain Bacteria; phylum Pseudomonadota; class Gammaproteobacteria; order Acidiferrobacterales; family Sulfurifustaceae; genus Sulfuricaulis. The sequence continues at coordinate 20,287 of JACQBD010000101.1, read as the reverse complement.
TAAGCGTCAAACCGGCCAGTGCATTACCGGCAACGTCACGTAACTGGCGCTGATTAAAGTTATCGCGCAGGCGGAATTGAATTTGCGTCGTGAAAGTATTGCGTTTGATGTTGCCTGTCTGTACATCTAAATAATTCCATGTGACATTCTCAGACCACGCCCAATGAGCGGCGTCGATATCGATTATTTGCGCGCGCGGCTTCAAGCGCGCGGAGAAAGATATTCCCTGCTGACGGCAATCAACATCCAATACAGTTTTATCTTGGGTCATCTCACAATTTAACGTCAGCGGTTGCACGCCGGAATTCGTTGCGCTCAATGCGGTATCCAGCGCGGCGATATCTTTTTCACTGAAGAACTCGGCGACGCCGCCGACCACGCGCACCAGATCATCGGTGCGTGCGGCCGACCAGATTTGTCCCGGCGCGCGCAGCTTCAGGGGCTCAAGTTGCGCAGGAATTTCGGTTGATATTTCGCTGTCGTGTTCCAGCGTGGATTTATTAAGTACCGGCAAGGGCTGAAGCGTGGCCGCACCGGTAATGGTTTTCATAAATGGATTACGATTCGGCAAATCGTTATCGGATATCGCCAGGCCTTCGGGCCAACGCTTTTGCCAATTATCGCGTAAGCGGCTCAAGAGCTGCCGATAACGGGTCGAAGATTGATCGAAGCCGCGTAATCCAGTCAGACGATACTGCAAGGCCGCACGCAAAATATCCGCGCGGCATTGTATTGCGGCGAGATCCGCTGCGGCGTCGGCATCCGCCGAAGCGCAGGCTTGCTGCCAAATACGTTGATACGCGCTATACAGATTGGCGCGGTCGCCGGCGTTATCGATGGCGTAAGCCGTATCGCTCGCCGGCTCTACCGGAAAGCCATAATAGTCGCGTTTCTCTTTCGCCAAACGCGCGACGATCAGCGGATTGGCGTTGGTTTCATCCCATAACGGCCGCGCGAAAATCGGTCCGCCGCTTTGATGGCAGGTGACGCACAAGGCGCGATTGGCGTACAACACTTGGCGTGCACCACCGGCGCGATAATCTTTTACAATTTGAAATTCGAAACGTCCGGCGGCTTCGTTGTAGCTGATGACTTCGATGATCCCGGCCTTTTCTTGATAACCGAGATACAAACGATCTTTTAGCAGCAGACGCGACTGCGCTGCGGGCTCGCCGTCGACCGCCAACACCGCGCGCGGAAATTTAAAATATTCCGGCGCCGCGGCGCTGCGTTGCAAGGAGCGGCCCATGGGAATCAACACGCGCTTAACGCCGGTGGACGCGGGCGCGGCGAGCTCACGCTCGATGCGCGCCACTAACGCGGAAAAAGGAAACGGTACGGCGTAATGCGCGCCGCTGCTGTCCTGCTCGCTCACCAGAAAATCGAATAAGGAGCGTCCCTGCGGCGGCGTGTTGTTTTCCGGCACGCGCGGATCGGTGGCCCACTCCGCTGCTTTATTTTGCACGGAAACAAGCGGTGCCGAGTTCATTGCAGAGCGGATAAACAAGCCTGTCCCTCCAGCCATTAATAAAAATACAACTATCGCGGCTCCGGCTCGCGCCCCTCCGCGCATCGCTTAACGCCTATTTCGCTGACGCGGTGGTCGTCTGCTGCGTGCCGGACCAACATTCTTCTTGGACTTTACCGGCTTGCAAGAAACTGCTGCGGTCGCGATCGGCGATGCTTGGGTTATACAGCGTAAAGTTCAACACAAATACGCGGCCCATGTAGGCACGACCGAGATAAAACCCAGGACGAATCATGCGTATCTCATCGCGCACCTGCAGGCCGCGGCGGCCGGCGAGAAAATCCGGGCGCTCGCGGTAACCTTCGATGTCGTCGGTGAAAGCGTAATCGATGATGACGGATTCACGCCGCGCGTCGAGCAGACTCTGGCCGCAATAAAGTTTGGCGGGGAATAACAGCCAGGCATCGACGCCGTTAATTTTGGTTTTGGGCAGCGTGTCCGGATCGCCGTCGATGATAAGTTTTAGAAAATCACGGTCGCGAATCATATTGCGCAAAATTTTTTGATCTTTATAAAAAACTTTGCCCTTCCATAAAGCCTCGCCGAGACGTTCCATTTTTTTAAGCTTGATGTCCACGGCGATGCCTTTTAAACCGCCCAGCACTTCCGAAATACGTTTAACGCCGCCGCCGTCAGCGAAGAAAAACGTTCCGGCAAATTCGCCGTTGGGTATCGGCCCCGCCGTCAGGCGCGCATAAATTTGATCCAGTTCTTCTTGACTGAAACGTGCGAGATTTTCCGGCGTCAGCGTATCGCGCTGCTTAGGCGAAAGCGGAAACACGTGCTCGACTTCGGCAAAATCGGTTTTGCTGGCGTAGTCTTGCGCGTGCGGTGCGAACTGAATGTCCGGTTTTTTGCTGCAGGCATTCAAGGCGCACATACAAGCCAATGTAATGAATCCTCGTTTCCATGCGTTCATAGCGGCATTCCTTGTGGTTATAACGTCGCCATAAAGGCGATCAAAGCTTGTTTATCTTCCGGCGAAAGATTTTCGCCGAATGGATGACCGGCGTTTTCCACCTGTTCCCGGCAACTACTGTATAAAGCAATCAACGTGGATAAACGCTTACCGGCGACAGAGATGATTTGTTTCGGATTACGCAATACTTCATCCGCCATTTCGCTAATCATCGCCGCGGCTTCGTCCGCCGCTTTAGCGCCGACGCGTTCGGTCAAGCGCGCTTTAAGCTTGGCGCTATCGGTTTTGGACAATACTAAGTCGCGGAATAATTCCTTGTGTTGCAAACTGCCCAGCATCCCGGCGTCGACGCCGGCGGGAATTTCCAGCATGAAATTCGCCAGCTTGGATTCGCGTTCGCCGTCCCAATAGCGCGGTCCGACGTCGAGGCGAATCGGTTCATCCAAGCGCGTGACCTTAGGAATGCGGCTTTTGGGATTGAGCAAATCCATCATCGACGCTTTATAAAGCTTGTAGCGCCCTGGCACGCTCGGATCGTAAGCCATGCACGCCGGCGCATCCTTCAGCGGCTTACCTTGATCGTCCAAGTAAGGCGAACGATAAAATTGATTCTTGCTGTCTTGCTGGCCGCAAATTTCCGGTCCGACCGAATTGTTGTGCATGAACGGCGCGTGCGCCCACACATTCACCAAGGAAACGTTGCGATAATAACCGCGTCCGCCGCCGTTGCGATCCATCAAGTTAGCGTCCGCCGGGCGCGTGCGATAAGTTTCCGAGGCGTACTCTTGCCACACATGGCCGGCCATGTGATTCGAGTGCAGCGCGCGACACGGCGAAGTGCCGATCTCGGACGCCGCCACGGCTTGATCGTTACCCAACCAATCGCTGCGCAAACCGCTGTCAGCCGACACCTGCAAAAAGTCGCGGCCTTGAAACGGCGCGGCTTGGCTGGAATGACAGCGCGCGCAATTTTCCGCATACACTGCTTGGCCGCGCGCGACCTTGCCCTTGCCGAATTCTTTATCGAGCTGCGCGTTCAACTCGGCGACATTTTTTAATCCGCGTGCGCGATACAAATCGGTCGCCTGGGCTTCGCGCGACAGCAAGAAATTAAAGACATCGCCTAAGCGATCTTCGATCGCGCGAAAATTCGGGCAATCGCGGCGGCATTGGCCGATGTTAAACGGCGTCTGGCCGAAGTTGCGCTGTTCCGGATCGAGTTGGCGTAAATCCGTTAAGTGATTCACCCAGCATTGCTCGGAGCAAGAACCGATGTTGATGTAAACCCGCTGCAATGCCTCGCGCGCGCCGATGCTGTCGCTGCCGTCTTTTAATATATGATGCACCGCCTCTTTTTGCGTGCTCTTCAACCAGCACTTACCTTCCTTTTCGCACCAACAATCCTTGTCGACTTTGCAAGTGGCCACCGCGCGCCATTTGTTAACAACTTCGTCGGTAAACATCGGCCGCTGTCTGACATTGACCAGCGCATTGATGGTGCCGGCGTTGCTGACCTGATCGTTGGGCACCGCCGAGGTGTCGGTGGTGCCGGGACGCGCGTGCGCGAAGGTTTGCCATTCCAAACTATTTTTCGACATGCCCGAGACCATGATCTCCGACATGCGCAAATACTGATTGCCGATGGCGCCGCGGATATTTTCCCACTGCGGATGCGCCGGATCTTTCGGCGGACGCAATGGATCGAAAGCGATATGACAAGCGCCGCAAGCCATGCCGATTAAAAACGGCGGCTCGACCGAGCTGTCGGCTAAACGGCTCACTTGCGAATCGGACAAAGCTTCGTTGCTGCTGACACGGCGATTGAAGCCTTCCCAGCTGCCGAGTTTGCCATTTAATTTTTGCCAGCTTGCTGCGTCGAATTTAGGATTTGGAAATTTGCGCAAGCCCAAAGCACCGGTGGAGGTGCCGAAGGCCAAGTCGCAAGACGATTGACGCTTATCCGTCGGTCCATGCGCATCGTTGGCATCGACCGGCGCATCTTTAAAATCGCAAGCCGGGTCGCGATAGCCGCGCTTGCCGACGAACTTCAATAATTCTTCGTCGCCAGGGCACCAATCGAAACCAAAGGTTTCTTCCGAACTTTTGGCCGGACAATTTTTGCTGCCGGGCGTGCAACAACCGGGATCGTTGATCAGTCCCCAGGTGGCGAAACGTTGGTCGCGCGCGCCGCTGTTCAGTACGCGATACCAATCGATTAAAACACCGACACGTTGCTGAAACACGTAAGTATGGAAACGATCGTTGCCGGCGCTGGCCTTGAACCAAATTTCGCGCCCGGCGCGCTCCGACGGCGTTAAACCCGATTCCATGGCGTAGTAACCGGCGTCGGTATAAGGACTCGGCGCCGGCGAAGCCGCGAAGGCGTTTACGTTAAAACAAAAAATAAAACAGAATAAAAAACTGCGGATGAGCAGCGACCGAACCATACCCTGTCCTCCTTGATGTGTGGGTGAAGCAATTATAATTTTTTGCGCGACGCGCTTGCGCGGTGGCCGTACCCTAACGCTAACTCTGGTTGATTTCAAGCTTGAATCCAGCATGCACATGACCTCTGAAAATCGCTAACAATTCATTTTCGGCGCAGTATTGGTTGCGGCGGTATTTTGTTTTTCCAAGTAGGCGAACAAAGATGCGACATCGTTTATCGGCGGTGCATCCGCGAGTAATTTCGTGGCGATGCATTCGGCGAGCTTGCGATACGATTCGAACTGTTGCTCGGAAAAAAATTGATCGGACGTGGTGTCGTGCGGAAAACTTACATGGCGCTTGGCGTATTCGATGACGTCGGCGCTGATGTGGCCGTTTTTGTCATCGGCCAAGAAGCTGCTCTTTATATAAAGTATCTTGCCTTCGGTCTCGCCGGTTTGGCGCAGTCCTCGATCCGGGAACGGAATGTTTGCGTCTTTATCGGGATCTTTGTAAACGATACTGCCTATCGTCCAATGACCGCGCGCGCAGCGCTCGCCGGGCAGCGGCGCCAACGCTTCCACGTCGATCTTGATGCTGACGTCGAAATCGATGCGCACCATACGGATCGCTTGCGCCAAGGCCGAAAAATTATAAGTCGGGTCGCATTCGGCATCGACCACGATAATGTAGCGGCACCGCCGACGGATTAATTCGTATAAACCGAGATTGTCAAAATGCCCGCCATCGGACAAATTCACAAACGGCCGGTCTTCGTTGGTTAAAGAAAATCCTTCGGCAAATAAATATTTTGGCGCAAACGGCGGACGTTTGCTCGATTGCGTACAAGCGAAGCGTGGATTGCCGAACCAGTAACCCAAACGCATGTTGAAAAAAGTCATCAATGCGGCGATGGCGGCGCCATGCGTCGCCAAGCCGGAATTAGACGAAAGTGCGGCACCGGAAATGGCTAGTGCAGTGCCGAGATAAAGCCGCGGCGGTGTCTTGGCGTAATTGGTCGCCCACGATCCGCAATACAAAGGTGTGAACACAAAACTGTCGCAATGCCGTTGTTGCACGCGTAGGTCTTTGCTGCCAAATAAATTCACCGCAGTGTTGACGATGTGAAACGGCGCGCCCGCGCCCGTAGCTTTGACCGCGGTGAGTGTGTCGGCCAGCGGCAAATCGTCGGTGCGAATATTCCAAATGGAATCGGGCGCGGGCGTGTCGGCGTTGCTGGCGCCGAGATAACTGCGCACCAAACGATCGCGATAAAATCCGTGCAAAGAATATTCGTTGGGATCGAGAATATAACCGGCGACCAAAAAAATTACCGCCGCCAACGCAAACAGCACGAACACATACCAGCCGCTCCACAATACCGCGTTGGCAATGTATTCTTCGGAAAGCGTATTGATCGGCGCGACTTTGCTGCCGAGCATGAGCAACAACAACACCGCGCCGAAACAAGTCAGCACAATTAAACCGGCGAGAAAAAACCACGGGCCGACAGTGATCGCCACGCGCTTCCAATAAGTGCGCGCCACCGATTGCAAAGCTTCGGTTTTTCCGAGGCGCGCGATCCACGTCGACAGCAACAGCCACACGCCGGTTAATCCGGCGCCGCCGAGCTGATAATTGCCCGACAAGGAACCGTCGAACACCACTTCCGCGAGCTTGGTGCTGCCGAGCGTCAGCGCCGCCAAGCCGGTCCAAGCGATGGCCGCGACCAAACATATACTTACTATACGCGTCGACCACTCGCGTTCTTCGCGATCCATTTGATCGTTGAACACGGCGATAGTGACGCTGGCCAACAACGCAAATACCAGTAATACCAAGCCGGTTTGCCAGGCATACGACCACGCCAAGGCCAGCGACCAGGTGACCGTGCGCGGAAAAATTTCTGCCAACTTTACCGGCTCGGTGCTTATTTCCGAGGTTAAGCCGCCGTTGTGATACGCCAAACTGACCCAAGTCACCAACAATAAGAACGCCACCAACAAAAATCCGATCCACGCCGGCTTAGGATAAAAATCGCGCCGCGGACGCCAGCGCCATTCGGAAGCGAAACCGATGATGAAAACCAACAGGGCGCTGACCGCGACCAAAGTCACTGCCGCCCAAAAGCGCGAACCCAAACGAAAATCCGGCGGAAAATAATCGGGGAAGATGCTGTAGAGCGTGCCGACATGGAGCCACTCCGGCAACGCTAAACTTATTTCCGGAAACTGCGGGTAAGTGGAGAAGACAAAACCTATCGCCGTGCCCAAAGCGTAAAAAACCAAACCGGTAAATATCGACGGACGCGGCGATTGCAATAAATTTTGCACTTTGCGCGCCAAGCTCTCGCAACGTTTACGAATCGTTTCCAGAGCCACGCCATTGTCGACATTACCAAAGGCTTGCTTCGTCCACTGCCATAAACGCTCGCTCAGCCGGCCCTTGGTCGCGCCATTGCAATCGCGCACATATTCCTTGCCCGCGCTTTCTTGTGTCAAACCACAAGCGATAAACACCAGACCCAAGAACGCAAACAATACGCTCACGCTCCACAGAAATCGCAGTGACAGTAACAACAGCGAGAACGCCAGCACGATGGCAAAAATCAACGCCAGCCAATGAATCGTGAGATTGCGCACCATGGTCGCGATAATCCGCCAGGTACCGGGCGAACCGATGCCGAGACTGGGAGAAAGATAATTGCTGAACTTGCGCAAATGCGGCAGCAGTTCTTCCCAGCTGCCCGGCGGATTTTTTTTGACGCTGATGGCGTCGTGCGTCGGTGCTTGCGCCGCTTGTTGCGCCAAAGTTTGACGCAGGCGCCAGGCGCTGTAAGCCGCGCCGGCATAACCGCCGCCCGACACCGTGGACAAGAAATCCACGTGCTTGGTTAAACGCTGGCGTTCGAACACTTGCAATATGCCGAAACAAAACGTCGCGCTGCGAATGCCGCCGCCGGAAAGCGCCAAACCTACCGTGGATTTTTCCGCACTCTGCGCCCCGCGCTTACGTTGCGCGACGATGTCCTGTTCTTGCTGCAACCACTCCTGCAACTCATTGGCTTCGGCCGCCCGATGCAAGGAAGGCGTCAGCGTCAGATCCCTTTTGGTTTTGGTTCGAATCGTAAGATTCAAGCCATTTATCCATTGCTTCATGACCACTCCCTAAATTCAAACATGCAGGACGAGGCGGAGTGTTCGTCAACTCAACGACATTGACGCAGGCTCCAAAAAAAATCTAGTAATGCTATTTCTGCGCGCGCATACCAACGCCGCCTCACGCTGCAAATTATTATTTGATTATTGTTCTCTGAATCATCTTCCATTTCTGTGATTTTTTTATCATTTTAATGCAATACCGCCCTGTTCCCTTGACTGCCTCGTCCTAAGCTTCGTTTACTTGCTTGTTTTATTGACCCTCGACCACTTTACTAATGCTTAACGTTATCGCTTTAGTGCCCGCTTTAATGGGCTCACTGATGCCTTCCAAGTCGCCGGCTTGCGCCGTCGCCAAACCAGACTTGGAAACGCGCGCCACCACGATCACTTCGGCCGCGTTCGACATTTTCATCTCCGGCGTCATGCTCAGACTATCGTCCAAAGTCACGGTGACAGGCAAATCTTTAACCAGCTTGCGCGCCACCGCCAATGGCATGCGCGGACCCTGCGCCGCACGCGCAAAAATGAATACCACATCATCCGGCTTGGCCTTACTCGCTACTTCGGGACTGAGCGAAACCGCTACTTTAAGAGATCCGCTGGCCGCGGGTTTATGAGCGGTGGATTTACTGGTGGCGGGTTTTTCCGCGGCCATCGATGTCGTCTGAAACACCGCTATGGAACTGATAACGGCGCTAATGCCGAGGTATGTCATTGCTCGTTTAAATCCTGAGATTGTCATGTATGCTCCTTAAAATTTTGGAAACAAATGGAACTGGTAACGGATCATAATAACTTCCGGTGCCAGAAGAAACTGTGGCCTAATATCGGCTATAAAAGATGCAAATTTGCTCAGCACACTTCAAAACTATGCCTATTAAGAATGTAATTTCCGAAGGTAAGGTCCCGGTCAAAATTTACACCGACGAGATCGAGCCCGAGGCTTATCAACAGCTGCGGAATCTAGCGCAGCTGCCGTTCGTGCACAGCCATATCGCAGCGATGCCGGACGTGCACTTCGGCAAGGGCGCGACTGTGGGTTCGGTGATTCCGTGCAAGGGCGCGATCATTCCGGCCGCGGTCGGGGTCGACATCGGTTGCGGCATGAATGCGCTGCGGTTGTCGATCAAGGCGCAGGAGTTGCCGGACAACTTGCGACGCGTGCGCGCCGCCATCGAAGCCGCCATCCCCGTTGGCTTCGCGATGCATAAGGAAGACATGGCGCGCGCCTCGACCGTGCGCGCCCTGTCCGTGGGCTTGCAACGCGTACTCGATAAACACCCGAAAATTTTAAAAATGCAAAAGAAACCGTACGAAACTTGGGTGCGTCAGCTCGGCACGCTCGGCGGTGGAAATCATTTCATCGAGCTTTGCCTGGACGAAAATGACGATGTGTGGATCATGTTGCACTCCGGCAGCCGCGGCATCGGCAACACTATCGGTCAATATTTCATTCAGCTCGCGCAACAAGACATGGGACGGCACTTGCACAATCTTCCAGACAAGGATCTGGCCTACTTCACCGAAGGCGCCGAACACTTCGATGACTACGTCGAAGCCGTGCACTGGGCGCAGGACTACGCCATGGACAACCGCCGCGAGATGATGCGTTTGATCGTCGACGCTTTAAAAAAAGAACTGCCGAAGTTCGGCGTCACTAAAGAAGCCATCAATTGTCATCACAACTACGTGTCATTCGAAAAACACTTTGGCGAAAACGTTTACATTACGCGCAAGGGCGCGATTCGTGCCGGCGTCGATGAACTTGGCATCATCCCCGGCAGCATGGGCGCGAAATCTTTTATCGTGCGCGGCAAAGGCAACGCCGAATCGTTCTGCTCTTGTTCGCACGGCGCCGGCCGGCGCATGAGCCGCGGTAAGGCGTTGCGTGAATTTAATGAAGCGGATTTAGCCGCGCAAACCGTCGGCGTGGAATGTCGCAAAGATAAAGGCGTGCTCGATGAAATTCCCGGCGCTTACAAGGATATTGACAACGTGATGGCTAATCAGAGCGACTTGGTTGAAGTTGTGCATACGCTCAAACAATTGGTGTGCGTGAAGGGATGAATTAATTCTTTACCGCCAACACGCCGTCGCCGTTTAGCTCGGTGTTAAAACCAGCGTTGCGCAAACGCTGCGACACTTCGTTCGGCACATCGCGACCGCTGGTGAGTTTGTTTGGCGTGCCGGTGTAATGGAATAATTTTCCGTGGTGCTTAAGCACTCGCGCCAAATGATTATAAAAAACTTGCGAATAAAGTTCGCCGGCGATACCGAAACGCGGCGGATCGTGCAAAATGGCATCGACCGAGGCGTCGGGTAACAAGGTAATCTGCTCGGTAATATCGCCCAAGCTTAAACTCAAATCCGCTTGATTAGTTTTAGGCGACCAAGGATTAAGGCCGCGCAGCCACATGACATCGGGATTTTTTTCGTAAGAAAGCACTTGCTTAGCCTGGCCCTGCAAACAACACGCGGCAAAATAACCCAAACCACCGCAGGTATCCAAAATGATTTTGCCGCGCGGCTGGATCAAATCAACTTTACGTTGGGCGTCGGCGTACGGCGAAACTTGCGCCGTGGGCAACATTTTGATGCCATCGATTTCGAATGTCGGCGGGCCCCATTCCGTCGGCACCAATTTGATCAGCCCTGTCGTGAAACGCGCAGCGGGTTGGAAGCTGTCGTTTTCCCAATAATAAATTGTCCGCTCCTTACAAGTTTTCAAAAAAGGAAAGTGCTGACCTTGCCATGTCCACGCTGTTTCACCCACCTCCACCTGCGTCATCGAACGATCCAAGTCCAGCGAACATTCCACCGTGGACGCGCCTGCGCGTAACGCCGCGCGTAACGTTTCGTGCACTTTCAGAGTTAATAGCGGACGCATAATTTTTTCGTGCAAGAAATAATATATGTAGGTTTGGGTTGAGGCGTTTCGCCGAAACCCAACAACGGCGTCACCACGCGTTGGGTTTCGCTACGCTCAACCCAACCTACATTTATATGATTGTCATTCCCGCGAACGCGGGAATCCAGGAAGTTAATATAAGTCTCTCTGTACTCCCGTCAGGAATTTTTTGCATCGTTGGCAGCGGTTTATGACACATTTCCGCGCGCCGCCAGCATGGCGCGTTCACGCGCGGCGATTTGCGCGGGGCGCGGAACGTATAATAGATCGGCGACCTTGTGCACCAGCGTGCGCTCGAAGCGATCTATCTCGTGATCGGCCGCGGCCACTTGCCACATGTATTCGACCACCCGCTCCTTTTGCTCTGCCGTGTAGTGTTGATTGATGAGCGCGGTGAAACGGTAGTAATCGACGGCTTGCTCGGCCGCTTCCTTCGCTAGATGCAACAGACTCGCTGTCTCTTCGGCGCTCAATTCAAAGTTCTTTTGAATCGCGGCGGTCATGGCGTGACGCTCCACGTCCTTAAGCTCGCCGTCCATGCGCATGACTTCAAATAGCAAGGCGGCGGTGGCGACTTGCAAGGCGTGTTTTGCATTATCGCCCTGCCCATGGTTGGCCAGACGAAGGTGTTGCTCGAAAAATTGTTTAAAGTTTTGCAGCATCGTGGGCGCGGATTTTACCGCATTGCAGCGCCAGAAACGAATACGACCTCACCACTTCAGTAATATTTTTCCTAACCATGCGCCGACGATGCCGAAACCGATCATGGGCAGATAGTGCCACTCGATGACGTGGCCGATGGAATCGTTGACCTCGTGCAGTCTTAACCACAGAGCGCCGATACTGAGCGCCGACAACACGGCCATAGCGCCAGCCCAACGCGAATGGGTGCTGGCGTTTTTGCGCATTTCAAAGAAGATCCAAGTCGCCGGCAATAGCGCAATCAAAGCGAGACATAAGGTGCATTCATAAGTATGCGTAGACAGTATTGCGAGCGGATTGGCGGCGCTCCAGGAAAAAAACACCAGCGGCAGAAATAACGCGAGCAGTAGCGCGGGGGCCAAGGCCAGCCGCCGCATCTGATGTAAATCCGGAAACGACAGTAACGCGGCGCTTAAGGAGGTGGCAATAAAAATCACCGCGAGCGCGGCGATCTCGGCCACGAACCATGGATCTTGAAGTTTTTGCATCAAATCCGGGCGCCATCTGAAAACCAGCAATGTCACGGCCAGGTAAATCGCCGCCGTTACTATCCATTTCATACTTAATATATATGGATGCGGCGCGGGGTTAGCGATGGCCGCGTCCCGACTGAGCGTAATCAGCAGTTGTTCCAGTTTTCTCATATGCGTTCCAATTTGGCGCGTAATATTTTGTAAGCCCGATGCGCCGCCACTTTCACCGCGGACACTTGCATGCCGATTTTTTGCGCCGTCTCTTTAGCCGTGGCGCCCTCATGATGCATCATTTTCAAGATCGCGGCCTGTTTGGGCGGAAGTTTGGCGATTTCGCCGCTGATAGATTCGTAACTAAAGACGACTGGGGTTACATCTTGCGGAAAATAATTTTCCACTTCGGACAAAGCCAGGGCATGGTGCAGCCGATCGGCATAATGCACGCGCAAATAATCCTGCAAGCGAAAGCGCGCAATTGCGTACACCCAAGGTTTATACGGGCGCGCACTATTATAGGTATGCCGGGCTTTATGAATCGAAATCAAAATTTCCTGCATTAGGTCGTCGGTTTCGGCGGTAAAACTCAAACGCTTCGCCAAATACGGCCGCAGCAAGCGCACCGTGGCCTGCAGTAAATCGGTATAGGCGCGCTGGTCTCCCTGCAAGGCTTGCTGCATCAAGACTTCGAAGTCGACGATCTGGTCGGACACCTGAGCTCCCTAATTTTTTATGTAACCTTTTTACCGCAAGCCCCGAATACCAAAGCAACCGATATCCACGGAGCGGTTTAAATACGTATGACGTTAGTCTCGAGATAGTCATCTCGGTTCCCTAATTTTTTTTACTGAAGGAGTTTTTATGCATAAAGCCACATCGCTGTTCGTAGGGTGCGTTCTCAGCACCGCCGTTCTCGCCGCCACCAACAGTTGGGCCGACGACGGCATGGACACTTACCAACTCATCATCACGAATTTAACGCCCGGCCAACCGATTGCCCCAGCCATGGCCACGACGCATCGCGCGGGACAATCGTTCTTCACCGCCGGCGCCGCGCCCATGCCGGAATTAGCCGATCTGGCCGAAGCCGGCAACGGCAAACCCATGGCGGCAAAATTGCTAACGCTGCCGGGTTATACCGATGCGCAAGTCGCCGCGGGCGGAATCGCACCGGGCAAAACCATCACCATGACGGTGAACGCACGTCGCGGCATCGATCACTTAAGTTTGGGCGCCATGTTGGGCAACACCAACGATGCTTTCATTGCACTGCGCGACGTAGAGCTGCCTAAAGGCCAGCAAACCGTCACTTATATGGCCGATGGCTATGACGCCGGCACCGAAACTAACGACGAATCTTGCAGCACCGTGCCCGGCCCCGCTTGCGGCGGTGTGGCGCTGTCGCCGGAAGATAGCGGCGAAGGCTTCGTGCATATTCACAATGGCATTCATGGTATTAGCGGACTCAACGCTGCGAAGTATGATTGGCGCAATCCAGTCGCGCAGGTTGCAATAACACGCGTGAATAAGTAGTTTTAAAAAACGCCGGATCGGTGCGAACTGCGCCGATCCGGCGTTTTTCTTTTTCCGCATTTCGATCAGCATAGTACTGGACATCGCGGTATATACTGCATTTCCCTCATCTTAAATATTTCCATCTTAGAAAGCGCCGCACGCTGAGCGGCCGTCCCTGCTGTCTATATAAGGTATCGATACGAAAAGCTGTGATCTCACAGCATTTTTTGCGATCATAGGTCATTGCACAGTTCACATATAAGGATAGAGGCATGGGTAAGTTAGTCATCAAATTCCGCGGCAACCAGATCGGCGATGTAGCCCTGAAACTGGGCGACACCACCATTGGCCGTGATCCGGCCTGCGACGTGGTATTGAAAGACGACAAATCGGTCAGTAAAAAACACGCGGTTATCAAAACCGTCGGCAACAAATCCACGCTCGAAGATCAAGGCAGCACCAACGGCACCTTCATCGAAGACAAACGTATTCAACGGCATGAATTGAAACACGGCCAAATCATCATCATCAGCGAACACGAACTGATCTATCGCGACGACGTAGTGCTGGCAGCGCCGAGCTTCGGCCAGCGTCCGACGGCCTCTGCCGCGACGTCGCAGTCTGCGAACGATCAGACGCGCATCATCACGTCGTATGCGCAGCTAGTTACCCTGGACGGAAAGGACAAGGGCAAACACTTGTCGCTCATGAAAGAAGAAACGCTGCTCGACAATCCCGGCAAGAGCCCCGCGCGAATTTACCGCGGCCCCGATGGCTACGTGCTGCACGCGCAACTCGGCCCCGGCGAACCACGGCTCAACGATAAACCGGTGCCGCCGGGCGGGCAGATATTGGAGAACGGCGATATCATCGAAGTCGCGGGGACGAAGTTTCAGTTTGTTTAATAGCAATCTCTGACTGAATGAGGGGCCTACGAACCATTAAAGAAACACCTTCTCCCCATTTCATGGAGAGAAGGTGGAGGCGTAAAAATTTCTCTTGCCTAAAACGTACCGGGGTTGTCGTCCAGCGCCATCAAGAAGTTCACCAGATCCGCTTGTTGTCGATAACTGAAGCCTGCGCTGGGATCAACATAAAAGTTGTGTCCGGTGCCATCCAGATTTAAGAACGCTAAATACGGCAGCATCCGATTGACGACGATTACTTGACCGCGCAAGTTTCGGTCGACCAAAGCACGTAGACTGCTTGCGGCATCGGCCTGAATAGTTTGACTAAGAGTCCCCGGCAAACCGAGCCCGCTTGGATCGACCAGCGTGAACCCGCCATCCACGTTGAACGATAAAGCACCGGCGCGCACCGCCACGCCGCCATCATGCAGATAAGGCGCGCTGTAGGCGATGCCGCGTAACGGTGTCGTCTTGTAACCGCCTGCCGGTGAAAGACCGAACGGCAACGATGTGGGCGTCGGACTGAATCCGGCCGTGGGTACTTTAAGCACTTCGGCATTCGCCGGAACCGGCACCGGAGTATCGAAGCTATACAACAGAGGTGACACCAGAATCGATTCAAGACCCAGACGGGATTGAGCGCGCGCCGGGTTAGTGCCAATTTCTTGCACAGGGTGAATCTTATTATCGGTAAAGTAAGGCGGCGTGTGGCAGGACGCACAGCCGGCATCCAAGAACACGCGGGCACCGCGTTTAACCGAGCCGCTGGCCAGCGCTTGTTTATTTTCAAATGAACGATTGGGCGGTGGTGTCAAACTGTTCTGCCAGGCCGCCATAGCGTTGGCGGCAAATAAGAAAGGTCCGGCGGCAATATCATTGCTATTGCTATCCGGACTGAACACCAAGCCATTCAGCGTGAATAGATTGGGCTGCAGTAGCGGATATTGCCCGACACCCGGTACCGCGATCTGTGCTTCCAGTTCCGCCAATCCCGGCACCGGCGCCACCGACCGCATCCATTCCGACGGTTTCACCGGTGCACCGGCCGGTAAACGCAGCGAGAGATCGACGGCATTCTGCAATGCGACGCCTATGTAGAGTTCAGGATCGATGCCGATCAGTCGTTCGCTGTTTTGAAATGCAACCATGAAATTAATTTCAGAACTGTGCACGGCGTTACTGAAGGCGCTCAATCCAGCAAAGGGGCCGACGCCAAAAACACCGTCGGACTCATACGGGCCGCTGCGAAAAGTGAACAGGCTGGGAATTTGAGTAGGGTTGTTAATGCCGTCCGGAGAACTTTCGAACATGCCGGCGGGCAGTGCCAGCAAAATGTTATCAAAAAGCGTTTCCAGTTTTACCGGGTCCGGCAAGGTTACCAGTTCGCCTTTGCTATTAATAATAGTTTTGCCGTTACCTTGCAGAGCCGGATCCAACGGGTTAATGGAGATCCGAGCAAAAGCGGCGGCATCGTTCGGAGACGTCGCAATTAACATCCCCAAATTTAGATCGTTGTTGGGCACGCCGTTTACGCGCTTACCGGTCGTCATGTCCACCGCGGCATGACACATCGCACAGGAAAAGCTTGCATCCGGTAAAATACCAAGCGGTAATGAAGCACCGGCTTCCACGTCCAAGCCGGTACTGACCACGGTGCCTTGCGGAACGGTGGTGCTGCCCAAGGTCACGTCATGCGACAGAGTGATTTTCAAATTGGTAGTCGGTTTACCGTTGAGTGCGGCAATCGCGGTGAACAGATCGGGGGCGATCTGTGTGAAGCCGGCGCTAAACCCGATTACGCGCTCTCTGCCAAAGTAGTCGCCAATGGTGCGATTCATGAATATATCTTCACCACGCTTTAAGAGATCATCGGTAATTTTAATCAAGCCAAGTCTCAGGTAGGATTTTGGGAGTCGAGGATCCAGGCCCTTTCCTTCGACAAAATGGTATGCCTGCAACGGGCTCATTAATTTTCCGAAATAATCGTAGTAACCTTTTGGCTGAAGCGGTGCAGGATTTAATAGATCCTCTGGAGTAATAGTCCTCTGACCGGCACCCACCGTGTAAGGCGCGATCAGCATAATTAATAAAATGAAAATCCGCTTGCACATGCGCATCTGTGTGTCCTCCATATTTAAATAAATTATTATGTTTTATGTAGCAATTTTCACAGTCCGCACGCAGCTTGCTGTGGGTGCACACTTCTGTAAATCGCTAATCCGGACTACATGTATGCTAGGATAAAATCCAACCGCCATTCCCTGGCTCAATAGAATTGTGTAGACAACCAAGAATGAACAGCCCCTCGATAGTTAAGGACCGACCATGAAAATACTGCTCGCAGACGATCACGGTATGGTGCGTGTCGGGCTGCGTCTATATTTGCAACGGCTGTTCAAAGACGGAGAAGTGCTGGAATGCGGCAATTACGCCGAAGCGATAGCGATTTGCCTGGAACAGTCGGATCTAGATCTGATTCTGTTCGACCGTTTCATGCCAGGAGTAGCACAGACAGACAGCCTGCAAAAATTTCTGGCGGCGGCCGGAACGGTGCCGGTGGTGTTGGTTTCGGCGTCGGAGGATCCCGCGCATATATGGCAAGCGTTGGATAGCGGCGCGCGCGGTTACATCCCCAAAACTTCCAGCGAAGAAGTGATGACACATGCACTGAAGTTGGTCATGTCCGGCGGCACCTATCTACCTCCAAACCTGATCGCCAGTCACCGCGGCGAAGCCATGAATGCCAAACAAAATAATGGGCTCCCGCTACAGGGCTCAATTGATTCAGAGTCACGATCTCCTCTGGAGTTGACCCAACGGCAGCAGCAAGTGTTGCGCTTGCTGGTATACGGAAAAAGCAATAAACAGATTGCCGACAGCCTAAAAATTTCGGAAGCCACGGTGCACACGCACGTGAATGCGATTTTCAAAGCCATGAATGTTAATAACCGCACAAGCGCGGCGCGGCGCGCCGCTGAACTGGGGCTGGTGGTCGCGAGCGAAGGGAAATAATAATAAGTACATCCTTAGCTTCTTATTTCCCCTAGCAATTCGTGTAGCAGATCGGGTTGTATCGGTTTATGCATGAGCCTAAAGCCACTCAAGCTTGCTTCGCGCGGCCGTTCAGGAGCGGTGTCACCGGTGATGATGATCGCGGCCACCGGTCGAGCGAGATATTCACGGATGCGCGCCACCGCCTGTAATCCGGTTTTATTTTCCCGCAAACGATAGTCGGCGATGACGACGTCGGGATGGAATCCGGTTTCGGCAAGGCGCCGTAAGGCCTGGTGCTCCGACGCGGCCGTCAGCGTGACACAACCCCAACGCGTCAACAGCGAATCGGTCGCCCGCAAAATTGCCGCGTCATCGTCGATGATCAGCACTGCCATTCCGGAAAGATCTACGGTCGTCAGGGTTTCGATTGAAGTTTGTGGCTGCTGGGAAACAAAACGCACTAAGGGTGCGGTGATGCTGAAGATCGTGCCTTGTCCCGGAAAAGAATGCAGCGACACGGGGTGATCCAAAAGTTTGGCCAGGCGCTTGACGATGGCCAGACCTAGACCAAGCCCTTTCTCGCGGTCGCGCTCTGGATTGCTCAGCTGGATAAATTCGTCGAAAATATTTTTTTGCTGGTCTTCTGGAATACCCAGGCCGCTGTCGCGTACTTCTATCGCCAACCTGCCTTGGCGGTAGCGACAACCGATCAACACGCCACCGCTATGCGTATAGCGTAAGGCGTTTGACAAAAAATTGCGCAGCACGTTTTCCAGCAGCATCGGGTCGCTGCGTATGTGGTAGCGGCACGGTACCGCTCGAAAACGCAAACCCTTTTGCGCCATTTGCGAATCGAATTCTAATTTCAGTCGGCTCAATACCCGCGATACTTGAAATACTTCATCGCGCCGTTCGACCACCCCGGCGTCCAGGCGTGAGATATCGAGCATCTGGTTGTACATGGCGCGCATGCTATCGATGGATGCCTCCATGTAAGAAATGATTTCACGACTGCCGGGATCTGTGATGCGCGCCTTGAGCTCGGCAACGAACAACACCTGCGCATGCAAGGGCTGACGCAAATCGTGACTGGCGGCGGCGAAGAATTGCGACTTGGCGCGACTCGCCTGCTCAACAATCTGGTTTTTCCGCGCCAGCTGTTGCGCCAGATCTATATTCGCAAAGCGTGTGCGCAAAAAATCGACCAGGGTGGCATGATTGTTTTTTGAAAAGTGCGCCAGGAATACAAAATAAATTACGGTTGCCGCCGCAAGCCCGGCGTACAACCCCTCCGTCTGCAGAGATGATTTGATGAATATCGGTATCAGCAACGGCATCGTAAACGCCCAGTAACCTTGATGCAGCGCCACCAGTCCCAGCGAGCCCAATGCCGCTGCACCGAATATCCATAGATACAAAACAAGTTGTACCGTCATGAAATCAGGGCTAAAGAACAGAGCGCCGATTGAACCCCAGCAAGCACCTAGTGCCGCCGCCAGAAGATAGAGCGCGCGGTTCCATTTCCGCAAATGGCGTTCGGGATGGGGATCGCGGCGAAATCCAAAATGCAGAATGGCGCCGCCCAGCATGTGGCAAGCTAAGGTAACAAGTCCCCAGCCAATCAACAGCGCTGAATCGACATAGCTCCACAACAGGAAGATCAGCAATGGAACCGACAGTGGCCCGCCTGCCATGACGCCCAAGGTATGCTGATAACAAGCGCGCACTTGCTCCAGTAAAACGCGATCGTGAACCGCGGGACCTTCTTGCGCGCTGAAAT
This sequence comes from Gammaproteobacteria bacterium, assembly GCA_016194665.1. Classification (GTDB taxonomy): domain Bacteria; phylum Pseudomonadota; class Gammaproteobacteria; order Acidiferrobacterales; family Sulfurifustaceae; genus Sulfuricaulis. The sequence goes on along the minus strand of JACQBD010000101.1, from coordinate 975 downwards.
TTTCCATAAGTGACTTATCGGCGATTACGGCTGGCGTCGCGCTTATCGTTGCGGTTAATCTTGTTGGCGTTTTTAAATGCAGTTGATCTTACCTCAATAAAACGGACACACAGTTAAATTGATATCGTAACCTAATCGTAACTCTATCTGCGCGTCCGTTAAATCAGTCAGGCATTGAAATCTCGGCCGATTGAGCGATTCGCTTCCAGTCCAGCGGGCTCTTAATCCAAAAAATTATTCCCCTTCTCCTACCGTCTCCGCCAACCGCTCAAATAACCGCTGCATTGCACCAACCCGCGCGAGATAAGCGCGCACATCATGATCGCCGCAGCGTTGTCCCGGCGTCAGCCGCAAGCCACGTCTGGCATACGCATCGCCCGCACCCGCGCCGCATAAATGAATCAGTGCCGCTAAATTTTGTTTCTGCGGAAGCGTGGCGTTGATAACTCGATGACGCTCTAAGATATCGGCAACGTGACGATCGAGGTAAGCCGACGTCAGCTCGGCGGCGTGCGTCGGTATCACGCGCGTATAAAGGCTGTTGAACCAGCATGATTCCAATTCATTCCACGGTCCGTCCTCGACCACGACGTGATCGTGAATACAGTAGCGCCTGGCCTCGGCGAACGTTGCATCGGTGATCTGATACATGCCGACCGCACTCGAGGCCGGTCGATACAGCTCGAAGAAATTCCACGTCAGCTGCCAGCGCCAATACGTGCGTGCCACCGGGTTGCCCGAACCTTCAACTTGCGCCAGCGCCGCCAGAAACTCGGGGGTAATAACGGCCGTGGCATGCGCGCGAAAAATCGGCTGGTATTTGCGCCACGTCTCGGACGGCGTTTTAAAAAGCGCATCGCTCACGGGGAAAAATAATTCCGCTGGTTTGCGCAATACTTGATACACGCCGTTGGCCCCGAACCAAACGGTCAGGACAATCGCGCCAACAATAATGAGCTGCAGCGTAAACGGCGC
>JACQBD010000052.1 GCA_016194665.1 Gammaproteobacteria bacterium | reverse complement strand
TGTTATGGCAATGATAAGCGTCCATGCGTGTTATCGAACAGATGATTTTAACCGGTTCAGGCATCATTTTAATTTTCAAACGCTAAAAACAATGAATGAATAATAAAATTATCTTGTCGTTGCCGTGGCTAATGCGCACGCTAGGCGTGACGGCGCTATTATTTGTTCTTTGCGTCAACGGTTCTGGCGGAGCTAATGGATCAAAAAATATATTGCCGGTTAGTTTTGTGCCGATGAATCCCGAGCTCGATGGCGATGTGTTGGACAAAACCGATGGCAGCTACGCGGATACACCCTTAGTAAATGATTTCTGCGCTAGATGGTCTATGCACTTCGCCAGTTATTCCGTGGACGCGCCTGCTTGTCCCAAGCAACAACGGTTGCAACAACAACATACTCGATCCCTGATTATCGATAGACCGCTATCTATCGACCATCGCGTTACAAGGCCAGTACAGGCACTAGTCATTTAAGCGAGATTCTTTAACGGTACTTTACCTACTTATTTTTGCTTAATTTTGTACGATTAAAATAAAAATGTAAAAATTGTGGAATTAATTTTTTAAAAACTGCGTGGGATATCGAACAGATCATCTTAAGTGGCTAGTTCATTATTCTCTTAAATTTTTTATTAATCTCCTTCCCCGCCTTGGCTACGGCTCATTTATTTCTTCGCAGGAAAAATTTATGAAAAATTTAAATTTGAGTATTTCCCGAACACTATTTTTTATAAGAATTGGATTTGTGGCAGCATTGTTGTTCAGCTTCGTTTCTTGTGGCTCAAGCAGTAGTGGCGACAATGTTTCGACCAATGACGCGGCAAGCAGTGCATCGAATAACGGCGCGGGAAACACAGGTTCGAGCGCAGGCAACACAAGCAATACGCAAAAGATTAAATTTTTATCGGCTACGGATGGTGTCAGCGGCTATGAACTTTGGAAAACCGATGGCACTCTTACCGGTACAGCATTGGTAAAGGACATTAATATCGGCGGAGATTCCTATCCGCAGGGTTTTGTTGAATTTAAAGGTGAGCGTTATTTCCAGGCTAATGATGGCATTAACGGCATCGAACTTTGGAAAACCGATGGCACCGCAGACGGCACAACGTTGGTGAAAAAAATTAATACAACGGGTGGATCTTCTTCTCCTGCCAATTTTACTGTTCTTAACGATATGCTTTATTTTAAAGCCAATGACGGCGTCAACGGTTATGAGCTTTGGAAGACCGATGGCTCAAGCTCTGGCACTATGATGGTAAAGAATATCAATCCCATCGCCGGCGCAGATTCTCTTTCATATAGTTATGATGATTTCACAGTTTTCAATGGCGCGATTTATTTTGCAGCCGATGACGGTACTGACGGCATCGAGCTTTGGAAAACCGACGGAACTCCCGCTGGCACTGTAATGGTGAAAAACATCAATACAGCAGCCGGCGCAAGTTCCAATCCCGCGGAGTTCACCGAATTCAAGGGCGCATTATATTTTCGCGCTGATGATGGTGTGAACGGCGATGAGCTTTGGAAAACCGACGGCACCGAAGTTGGAACCGTCTTGGTAAAAGACATTAATACCATAGGGCCTGAACCAGGAGCGAGCTCAATCCCAGGCGGCTTCAAAGTTTTTAATGGAGTTCTTTATTTTGCAGCCAACGATGGTGTGCACGCGCAGGGTGTTGAGTTGTGGAAAACCGACGGCACCGCCGATGGCACGGTGATGGTGAAGGATATTAATATTCATGGAGATGGTTCTTACCCTGCGAACCTCACTGTTTTCAATGGCGCGCTCTATTTTCGCGCCAACGACGGTGTCACCGGTCCTGAATTGTGGAAGACCGATGGGACAGTCACTGGCACCGTGCTAGTAAAAGATATTTTTAGCGGACCTGGGTCAGGCTCCTGGCCGAGCGATTTCACCGAACTGAACGGCGTACTTTATTTTCAAGCGAATGACGGCGCCAGCCCCGCTGAGCTGTGGAAAACTGACGGCACTCCCGAAGGTACGGTGTTAGTAACGGCCATAAAAAATTCTATTGGAAAGGATGCTGCGCCGGCCTTCTTTAAGGTTTTTAATAACGCACTTTTTTTCACCGCCAGAGATGGCGTGAATGGCAGAGAATTTTGGAAAACCGACGGCACCGCCGATGGCACGCAATTGCTGAAAGATATCTGTCCGGGATCCTGTGATGGACCGCAAAGTTATTCTGGCATGAATTAAAATTGCCGCAAGAGAGTGATCTGCTTCACACTCCCGGCGCATGTTTTCGTAACGCCCACATCACGTGTTCCTTTACCGTCTCCGACGGATGCGCTAAACGCCTCTTTAACGCATTGACGATAGATTCATTCGTCGATGCGTTTCCTAGCGCCACGGCGATATTTCTTAACCACGATTCGTAGCCGATGCGGCGTATCGCCGAGCCCTCGGTGTATTTTAAAAATTCTTGTTCCGTCCACAAAAATAACTTTATTAATTCCTCAGCATCGAGCCCATGACGCGGGCTAAAGTCAGTTTCGTTCGTGGCTTGCGCGAAGCGATTCCACGGGCAAACCAGCTGACAATCGTCGCAACCGTAAATCCGATTGCCGATGAGTGCGCGGAATTCCTCCGGAATGGAACCGCGCAATTCGAGGGTGAGATAGGAAATGCAACGGCGCGCATCGAGCTGATAGGGGGCGACAATCGCTTGCGTGGGGCAGATGTCCAGGCAGGCATGACAAGTGCCGCAATGATTCTCCGCCGGTGTATCGATAGGCAGCGGTAAATTCGTATACAGTTCGCCTAAAAAAAACCATGAGCCGGTTTGTTTGTGAATAAGGTTGGTATGCTTGCCGATCCAACCGAGCCCGGCTTTTTCGGCCAGTGCTTTTTCCAGCACCGGCGCGCTGTCGGTAAAAGCGCGGTATTGGAACGGGCCAACTTGCGCTTCGATGCGTTCGGCTAATTTTTGCAAGCGACGTCGTAAGATTTTGTGATAATCCCGGCCGAGCGCATAGCGCGAGATAAAACCCAAATGCGCATCGTCCAGCACAATCTCGCTCTTTTGTGCGGCTTGCGGCAGGTAATCCATACGCGCGGAAATCACGCGCAGGGTGCCCGGTTGTAATTCCTGCGGACGACTGCGGCGTGTGCCGTGCGATTCCATATAATGCATTTCACCGTGGCGGTCTTGATCCAGCCAACTTATTAAGTATGTTTCCGCTTGGCTTAATTCCGTGTCGGCAATGCCGATCTGCTGAAAACCGAGTTCGCGACCCCAGGCTTTGATGTCGCCGGCGAGCTGCGTGAAATCGATGTGCATATTTGGTGCGGTGGGCATGAGGCCTATCATATACTTACCGCTACGCGTCTAACAAAATGTTAACTGTTAGGATGAGGGCAAGTGAATTTTTTATCCCCTCACCCTGGCCCTCTCCCGCAGGGAGAGGGGATTGCATGCCGATGTTTATTTTATTGGGCGTTCTAAAAAGAGGATAAATTCATGTCGCTGCCGGCATCTCTCTACACCGCCGCGCAAGTGCGCGAGCTCGATCGCCTGGCCATTGCCGAGCGCGGCATGAGCGGCGCCAAGCTTATGCAAGCGGCCGCGGCGGCGGCGTTTAAATTGCTGCGGACACGCTGGCCGCGCGCGCGACGTATCGCGGTGATTTGCGGGCCGGGCAATAACGGCGGCGATGGTTATATGCTCGCCAGTCTGGCGCAAGTCGCCGGTTTGACGCCCACGGCGTTGAGTTTGGGCGACACCGATAAAAAAAGCACCGATGCGCTTGCTGCGCGTAAACATTGCAAAGCCGCCGGCGTGAGCATGAAAAATTTCAGCGCCGAGTTATTGGCGGGAAATGATTTGATCGTCGATGCATTGTCGGGCATTGGACTGGAGCGCGAAGTCAGCGACGAATGGCGCGCCGCGATTGAGGCCGTGAATCAAAGCGGTATTCCAGTGCTGGCTATCGATATTCCTTCCGGTCTGCATGCTGACGCCGGGCGCGTCATGGGCGTGGCAGTAAAAGCCGCGGCCACTCTTACCTATATAGGTCTTAAAGCCGGTTTGTTCACCGGCGCCGGGCGTGAACACGGCGGCGAGATTTTTTTTGACGATCTCGGTGTATCGGCATCTATATATACCCAACTCAGTGCCCAAGCGCAGCGTCTGACGCCAGACACCTTATATAGTGCGTTACCACGGCGCCGACGAGACCTGCACAAAGGCGATGCCGGTCATGTGCTGATTATCGGCGGCGATCAAGGCATGCCGGGCGCGGTTTGTTTAGCCGGCGAGGCCGCCTATCGCGCCGGCGCGGGTCTGGTCGTGCTGGCGACTCATCCGAATCACGCGGCGCAAATCGGCGCGGCGCATCCTGAATTAATTGTGCATGGCGTGGCTTCGCCGGAAGCTTTGCGTCTCTTGTTGGCGCGCACCGATGTCATCGCGATCGGTCCCGGCTTGGGCCAGGGCGAGTGGGGCCACGCGCTTTTCGGTGCGGTGCTCGATACGTCGATTCCCATGATCGTCGATGCCGATGCGCTTAATTTTCTGGCGGCGGATCCGCTGATGCATCGCGACTGGATTCTCACGCCGCATCCCGGCGAAGCCGCGCGCCTGTTGGGCATGCGCACCGAAGAAATTCAGGCGGATCGTTTTGTCGCCGTGCGCGAGTTGGTCGCGAGTTTCGGTGGCGTGGCGGTGCTTAAAGGTTCGGGTACGCTGATTGCATCGCTTAAGCTTAATATGGAAAGACGAGCGAGCGCAGCGAGCAGGGCTATATTAGATGATGCAGTCGCGCTCTGTGACCGTGGCAATCCCGGCATGGCCAGTGGCGGCATGGGCGATGTTTTGACCGGCGTCATCGCCGGTTTGCGCGCGCAAGGTTTGCCATCCACCGACGCCGCGTGCTTGGGCGTGTGGCTGCATGCCGCAGCCGGTGACGATGCCGCAGCTTCGGGCGAAATCGGTTTACTCGCCTCCGATTTGTTTCCCTTTATTCGCGCACGCCTGAATCGTTTGGTGGCCGATGCCCCATCTTGAATGCGCGCTGACCACGGCCGCGGACATGGAAGCCTGGGGCGGCAAGCTCGCTGCGCAGTTGCAAGACACGCGTTTAATTTACCTCCACGGTCCGCTCGGCGCCGGCAAGACCACGCTGGTGCGCGGCATGTTGCGGGCTTTGGGTCACAGCGGCGCGGTGAAGAGCCCGACCTTCACCTTGGTGGAACCTTATGAGTTCGTGTCGCGGCCGTTTTACCACTTCGATCTGTATCGCCTGAACGATCCGGAAGAGCTGGAATTTGTCGGCATACGCGATTACCTGCGCGCTAACGGCGTGTGCGTGGTGGAGTGGGCCGAGCGCGCCCAAGGCCTTTTGCCAACGCCCGACTTAGACATTATCATTGCGTTAACCGAGACAGGACGCATGATGCGAATCACTTCCTTAAGCGCTCGCGGCAAGGCCTCGTTGGACACGCTGACATGTTAAGCGCAGCACGCCTGCTTATCCCCATTTTATTTTTTTTAATCTGTCACGCGGCGCTAGCCGAGCCAGTGACGGTAGAACATTTGCGCGTGTGGCGCGCGCCGGACTACACGCGTTTGGTTTTCGATGTCAGCGGTCCGCTCGAACATCGTTTATTAATTCTGGAAAATCCTTACCGTATCGTCGTCGACATGGATAACGCGCGTATGCCCGGCGCCTTGCCGGCCGTCGACACTAACGGTCCGGTGCTTAGCGGAGTGCGTGCAGGCACTGCCGAAGCCAATCATGTGCGCGTGGTGCTCGATCTCAAGACCGAAGCGCGCCCGCATAGTTTTATGTTAAAACCCGCCGGCCCTTATGGACATCGCTTGGTTGTCGATCTGTATGACAGCAAAGCAGCGGAAGAAGAAAATACCAAAGCGCTGGATGAAGTGAAGATTCCCGTGCCGGCGCCCGAACGTGCGATGCCGGCGAAACCCGTAGCGCATGAACTTATTATCGCCATCGACGCCGGCCACGGCGGTGAAGATCCCGGCGCCATGGGTCGGCGCTATCGCACACGCGAAAAAGATGTAACGCTGGCGATCGCGCGCGAGCTGGCGAAATTGATCGAACAAGCACCCGGTATGCGCCCCATGTTGATCCGCGATGGCGATTATTACGTCGGCTTGCGCCAGCGTTTCATGAAGGCGCGGCGGCAGCGCGCCGATGTCTTCGTTTCAATTCATGCCGACGCGGTTCCCGGTCAGCGCGCTTACGGTTCGTCGGTGTATGCGCTTTCCGAAAAGGGCGCGACCAGCGCCATGGCTGGTTTTCTCGCCAACAAAGAAAACGCCTCGGATTTAATCGGCGGCGTGAGCTTGAGCGACAAAGACGACATGCTAGCGCATGTCTTGCTCGATCTTTCGCACAATAAAACCATGCAGGACAGTTTGAGTTTGGGCGAGGACGTGCTGGCGGAGCTGCAGCATGTCGGGCCGGTGCATTTACGCCGCGTTACCCAAGCGGGGTTTGCGGTACTTAAGTCGCCCGACATTCCGTCGGTGCTGGTGGAGACGGCGTTTATTTCCAATCCTTCCGAAGAAAAGAAGCTGCGCACGCCTGGCTTTCAGCAGCAGTTAGCCGGCGGAATTTTCCGTGGCATCAAACGTTATCTCGCGCGCAATCCCGTGGCGCCGCCGGCGGCGGTCAAGGTCGAACGCGTGGTCGCGCCCAATCCGCAAGAACACATCGTGCGCAAAGGCGAAACCCTCAGTTCCATCGCCCGCCAATACAACATCCACGTCGATGCCCTGCGGTTTCTTAATGACCTCGGCGACGGCAATCCGCCGGTCGGGTCCACGCTGCGTATTCCGCCGCGACAAAGCGATAGTTAACTTCTTGCGTTAAGCAAACAGGGAAGCACGAAACAAGTCATTCTCCTTCTCCCTACGGGAGAAGGCAGGGATGAAGGGATATAATCTAAATTACAATAAATTGATTCCCCTCACCCTAACCCTCTCCCGCAGGGAGAGGGGGACACGCCCGATATTTTTTTCATCCGACTAAACGCCTGGTATTTTTATTGCATCGAGCGTCGAGTTTTGCGTTAGAATTTGAACCAGCGTCGTTTAAGCCTCTTTAAGGAGAAATTTGTGAATACGCCCAGAATCCTGAAGTCGGCGGCATTTTTACTTGCCCTCGTTGTTGCAGCTGTTGCCTGCAGCAAAAAAGACAATGCGACTACTGCTGTCACTACCGACGAGGTCATCGTCAAAATCGGTTCGGTCGCGCCGCTCACCGGCCCGCAAGCCGCGCTCGGCAAAGATAACGATAACGGCGCGCGTTTGGCGCTGGAAGAAATCAACGCCAGCGGTTTGAAGCTGGGCGGCAAAAAAGTAAAATTCGAATTGATGAGCGAAGACGATCAAGCCGATCCGCGCATCGCCACCATCGTCGCGCAAAAATTAGTCGATCAACACGTGGCCGGCGTATTAGGCCATTTGAACTCCGGCAGCAGCATCCCCGCCTCGAAAATTTATTTCGACGCCGGCATTCCGCAAATTTCACCTTCCGCCACCGCCATCGCCTATACCGCGCAAGGATTCAAAACCGCTTTCCGCGTCATGACCAACGACCGCCAGCAAGGCAAAGTCTTGGGCGAGTACGCGGTGAAAAAAATGGGCGGCAAGCGCGTGGCGCTGATTGACGATCGCACCGCTTACGGTCAAGGCCTGGCGGATGAAGTCGCCAAAGCCGTGAAGGCTTCGGGCGGCGAAGTGGTGGCGCATGAATTTACCACCGACCGTTCCACCGACTTTTTGGCGATTCTGACTTCCATAAAAGGAAAGAAGCCGGACGTTTTATTTTACGGCGGGATGTATCCGCAAGCCGTGCCGATGGTTAAGCAGATGCACAGCCTGGCGATGAAGACACGCTTTCTCAGCGGCGACGGCGCGCAGACCGCTGACTTTGTCAGATTAGCCGGCACAGATGCGGAAGGTACAACGGCTTCAGCGCCTGGCTTGCCCTTGGAAAGTATGCCTGGCGGCAGACAGTTCAAAGAAAAATTCACCGCTAAATACGGTGTCATTCAGAATTATGCGCCGTACGCTTACGATGCCGCTTGGGCCATGGTCGAGGCCATGAAAAAAGCCGATTCCACTGAGCCTGCTAAATATCTCGCGGAACTGCCGCACGTGACACGCGATGGCGTCACCGGCCCGATCAGTTTCGATGAACGCGGCGATATTCGTGGCGGTGCGATTACCATTTACCAAGTTAAGAACGGCGCATGGGAAGTGATGGAAACCGTCATGGGCGATGCCGCGCAACCGAAATAATAATTATAAAATTACGCGACGCGGATGAATTAAGATCAAGCATAGCAATTAATTTTTTTAGTTATTGTCTGTTGCGATTAATTTAGCCAAGCACGGGACATTATTTGGATATTCTCACCCAGCAGTTAATCAACGGTCTCGTTCTAGGAAGTGTTTATGCCCTGGTAGCCCTAGGCTATACCATGGTTTACGGCGTTCTCGAGCTAATCAACTTTGCCCACGGTGAAGTGGCGATGGTCGGCGCCATGATTTGTCTGGCCGTGATCGGCGGGCTCGTCGAAAGCGGTGTGGGCTTGAATGGCATAAGCATCGTCTTACTCGGACTCGCGGCCGCTGTCCTAGTCTGCATGGTTTTAGGTTTTGTCATCGAGCGCATCGCCTATCGTCCGTTACGCCGCGCACCGCGACTCGCGGCCTTGATTACCGCCATCGGCGTTTCCATTGTGCTGCAGAATGTCGCGATGCTGATTTGGGGCAAGCAATACATCAGCTTCCCGCCGCTGCTGCCGGTGGTGCGTTACGAACTCGGCGGCGCGGTCGTCACCAATTTCCAAATTTTTATTTTCCTGCTGTCTTGCGCGCTCATGGCCGGTTTATTCCTGCTCGTAAAAAAAACCCATCTCGGCCGCGCCATGCGCGCCACCGCGCAAGCGCAAGACGTCGCCGGTCTCATGGGTATCAACGTCAACACCATCATCTCGATTACTTTCGTCATCGCCGCCGCGTTAGCCGCCGTTGCCGGCGTCATGGTCAGCGCGTATTACGGACTGGCGCACTATTACATGGGATTTCTTTTGGGCTTGAAAGCATTCACCGCCGCGGTGCTCGGCGGCATCGGTAACATCGCCGGCGCCATGCTCGGCGGCTTGTTGTTAGGCGTGATTGAAAGTTTAGGCGCCGGTTACATCGGTCCGCTCACCGGTGGTTTTCTCGGCAGCAACTATCAAGACGTGTTTGCATTTTTTGTTTTGATTCTAGTGTTGATCGCACGGCCATCCGGTCTACTCGGCGAACGCGTAGTGGAGCGCGCCTGACATGAGCATGTCGTCGATTAATAATCGCTGGCAAGAATGGAAACAAGATCGCCGCGCAGTGTGGGTAATGTACGTCGTCTTGGCGCTGTTGCTGGCGGCCTTGCCATTTTTGACCGGCGCCGCGTTAGGCCGCGGCTGGGTACGCATCCTTGATTTTACTTTGCTCTATATCATGCTGGCGCTCGGACTGAATATCGTCGTCGGCTATGCCGGCTTGCTGGATCTCGGCTACATCGCGTTTTACGCCGTCGGTGCTTATCTCTACGCGTTGCTGGCTTCGCCGCATTTCAATCTGCATCTGCCATTTTGGACTTTGTTACCGCTGGGCGCAGGCATAGCTGGCATTTTCGGCATTCTGCTCGGCGCCCCTACGCTGCGTTTGCGCGGCGATTATTTGGCCATCGTCACCTTGGGCTTCGGCGAGATCATCCGCATTTTTTTGAACAATCTCAATTCGCCGATCAACATCACCAACGGTCCGCAGGGCGTTAATCTTATCGATCCGATCGCCATCGGTGGATTTTCTTTCAGTCAAACGCATACCTTTTTAGGTCTTAATTTTCTCGGGATCTATACTTATTATTATCTGTTTCTCGCGCTGACCTTAATTATTATTTTTGTTTCCTTGCGCTTGCAGCATTCGCGCATCGGCCGCGCTTGGGTCGCGATCCGCGAAGACGAAGTCGCCGCCGAAGCCATGGGCATCAACACGCGCAACATCAAATTGCTGGCCTTCGCCATGGGCGCGTCCTTCGGCGGCATCAGCGGCGGTTTGTTTGCCGGCTTTCAAGGTTTTATCAGCCCGGAAAGTTTTAACTTGTTCGAGTCGATCATCGTTTTTGTGCATGATCGTGCTCGGCGGCATGGGCAACATTCCCGGCGTTATCTTGGGCGCGATTCTGCTGACGATTTTTCCCGAAGCCTTGCGTTATGTCGGCGAGCTGCAGAAATATTTATTCGGCCGTATTCTGGTGGATCCGGCCGATCTGCGCATGCTAATTTTTGGTCTGGCGTTAGTCGTCATTATGTTGTTTCGTCCAATGGCGCCGGCAAGACCACCTTGTTTAACGTGCTTACGGGCCTGTATACACCGGATCACGGTAGTATCACGCTCAAAGGCAAGGACATCTCTGGCCTCAAACCCAACGAAGTCACGCAACACGGCATCGCGCGCACGTTTCAAAACATTCGCTTGTTCGCCAACATGACCGCGCTGGAAAATGTCATGGTCGGCCGCCACGTGCGCACGCGCGCCGGTATTATCGGCGCGGTATGGCGCAATGCCGCCACGCGCGCCGAAGAAGCCGCGATGCAAAGTCGCGCGCATGAATTATTGGAATATGTCGGCATCCCCGCCGAGGCGCACTCGCTCGCCAAACATCTCGCCTACGGCGATCAGCGTCGTCTAGAAATTGCCCGCGCCTTAGCCACCGATCCGGTATTACTCGCGCTTGACGAACCCGCCGCCGGCATGAACGCCAGCGAGACCGTGAAGCTGCGAAAATTATTACAGAAGATTCGCGATAGCGGGGTAACGCTGCTGCTGATTGAGCACGACGTAAAGTTAGTGATGGGCCTGTGCGACCGCGTCGCCGTGCTCGACTACGGCAAAAAAATCGCCGAAGCCGCTCCTGCCGACGTACAGCGCGACCCGCGCGTAATCGAAGCTTATCTCGGCGGAGATACCTAGATGAGTTTTTTAGAAATACGCAATATGCAAGTCGCCTACGGCGGCATTCAAGCCGTAAAAGGTGTGGACTTAAGAGTTGAAAGCGGTGAACTCGTCTCGCTCATCGGCGCCAACGGCGCCGGCAAAACCACCACGTTGAAATCCTTATGCGGGCTGCTTGCGCCGAGTCAAGGCGAAATTATTTACCAGGGCGAAAATATAAACGCCAAGCCTTCGTATGAGTTAGTGCGTCGCGGTATCTCGCTGGTGCCGGAAGGCCGTGGCATCTTCGGTCGCCTGACGGTCGAAGAAAACATAAAAATCGGCGCGTATATCCGCCAAGACAAAACAGGAATACAAGCAGACATGCAGCGCACGTATGATTTATTCCCGCGCCTATTCGAACGCCGCCACCAGCAAGCCGGCACACTCTCCGGCGGCGAACAACAAATGCTCGCCATCGGCCGCGCCTTAATGAGCCGCCCAAGATTGTTGTTGCTGGATGAGCCGAGCATGGGTTTGGCGCCGATGTTAGTAAAGAAAATATTTGAAACGATAAAACGCATCGTGGAAGAGGGTGTGACACTGTTGCTGGTGGAACAGAATGCCAAGCTTGCGCTTGAAATCAGCCAGCGTGCTTATGTGATGGAAAGCGGAAAAATTGTTTTAAGCGATTCGGCGAGTGCTTTACTTAAGAATCCCAGCGTGCAGCACGCGTATCTCGGAGGATAAGAATATTTGTGTCACCAAAAATAGGAAGTTAAGCATCGCATTTGCGGATTCGTTTCCATAAAGGCTATATTGCTAACTTAGATAGATAACAGTCGTCGTCTTGGCTGCGTTAAAGGGGTAATTTCCGCTAATTAGCTGAAACTTACGAATTAATCTCAATATCCGATTGAGATTTTTAATGAATATTTTAAGGCGATAAATAAGCCATGAAAAAAATAGTCCTACTTGCGTTGGTATTTGTACTGGTATTAGGTGGCGGATCTTATTTTGCTTATAAGGCATCGAATAAAAACATGTCTGGTTATTTTATGGAATGCTCAACAACGCTTCATGTCTCCGAAAAACTCAAAGCGGCGCAAAGTAACGATGAGATAAATAAAATAACGACCGATGTTGTTCAGTGCATACAAGATCGACAGACGTTTATCGACTCAATTTTCTACAGCCAGAAAAAAATCCTTGGTGGCATTAAAATAAAGCAAAATTTAAAACAGAAATAATAATGTAGCTTGGGATGAATGAAATGAACCCCAACAAAATCTTAAAATATTGTTCGTTGGGGTTCGCATCGCTCACCCCAACCTACATTCAACAATCAACGTCAGATCACAATATTCATCAATATTAGCCGAAGCCGTGATCTGATTTTGACACATATAATCCTCATTTGAATTCATGAAGACTCAATTAACTCGTGGAATGAAAAGGCGCATGATGTACGTTGAGAGCAAGGGCAATGATATCGATGGAGCGCATGGTCGGATTGGCTGGGTGACATTTTCAAAATCCGGCCAAACCGTTTATTACCGAGATAAAGTGTTAAAGAAGATTAAGGGCGGGGGTATTTCGGGTAATTTCTATGAAGAGGCCACGGGCCAGGAGTTTTGGGTGTCAGGAATTAAAAAGAAAGGATCGAATGCTCACTGGGCCAAATCAATAAAGGTTATTATTGATGACGACGCTGTGGACGAGTACAAAAAATTAGGTAGGTTGGGGTGAATGAAATGAACCCCAACAAAATATTAAAC
>JACQBD010000065.1 GCA_016194665.1 Gammaproteobacteria bacterium | reverse complement strand
GGAGCGCGCGCTGCAAAAGTTGTGGACAGACTTTGGCGTCGATCACACTAAAAGCGTTGCGGATTTTTGCGTCATTTTTGGACGCGAGGCGCCGGTGATCGTCGAGATAGGCTTTGGCAACGGCGCGGCGTTGGCCGCGACTGCGCTGGCGCAACCGCAGAAAAATTTTTTGGGCATCGAAGTTCATCGGCCGGGAATCGGTTATTTGCTGCGTCGGCTGCAGATGAACGCGACGCAAAACGTGCGCGTATTACAGGCCGACGCTAACGATATATTCAGCGCATGGGTTCCGGACCGGTCTTTAGCGGCGGTGAATATTTTTTTCCCCGATCCCTGGCCGAAAAAACGCCACAACAAACGGCGCTTGGTGCAGACGGATTTTTGCGCACTGATTCAGCGCAAATTAAAACCCGGCGGTCACGTACATGTGGCCACGGATTGGCGCGACTATGCTGAGCATATGTTGACGGTTTTATCGCAAACACCGGGGCTGGTGGATGTCACGCACAATGAAAATTTTTTGGCTTATATCGCTTCGCGTCCGCAAACCAAGTATGAGCAGCGCGGGCAGCGTCTCGGCCATGAAGTCACGGATTTAATATTTCAGTGTTACGAAAATTAATACGTTAAAACAATGCTGACAAAAATACTGGTGTTGGGGAATTATCGCCAAACCTTAACCGTCATTCGTTCGTTGACGAAGGCGGGCTATCACGTCATTGTGGGGCGCGAAGACAAACGCGTTTTTACCCAGTATTCACGTTACACGGCAGAAGTTTGGCCGCATCCCGATATCGAAAAATCCGCAACCGACTTCATCGCCGCCTTGTTCAAGTTTTTGGCCGACCGGCGCGACATCTCTTTTATTTTTCCGGTGGGCGAAAGCGACATGCTGTGCCTCATGCACTGTATGGATCGCTTGCCCGCAACCATCGGCGTTATTATGCCGGATGCGGAAGTGATAACCACTTGTCTCGACAAAATGAGAAGTTATGAGCTTGCGGCGAGGCTCGATATTCCGCAGCCTCCGTTTCGAAAAATTTACGATTATCCCGCGCTGGTCGCATCGGCCGAGGAAATAGGTTATCCCTGTGTGATCAAACCCAATAACTCGCTGACGGCGTTCTTCGATAAGAAAGCACTTATTGTTCACGATGCAGTGGATCTCGTGCGCTCCATGCCGGTGTGGCCCGAGGGAAATGAGTTCGTGGTGTTGCAGCGCTACACCGCGGGATATCGGCACAATTGTCATTTTGTGGCCGATCGCGGAAAGTTGCTGGCCTATTTTGAGCAGCGAGTTTTACGCACCGATCGCAGGGATGGCACCGGTTACGGCGTGGATGGTTTGTCTTTCGCTCCCAGTCCCGTACTCAAAACATATTGTCAGACGTTAACGACGGCGCTCGATTATTCCGGCGCGGGTTGCACGCAGTTTATCGTCGACGATCAAACCGGCGCGGTAAATTTCTTGGAGATTAATCCGCGCCTCGATGCGGGTTGCGCCATTCCTTATTATTGCGGTTACGATTTTCCGCGCATGGCGGTGGAATACACGGCATATCGCCGTGGCACGACCACCACGCCGCCGACGAATTTTTCCGGTTATGTCGCCGGTCGGCGCGGAGGATGGTTATGGGGCGATATCAACGGATGGTTGCGCGCGATGGAAATAGGAAATTTAACTTTCACCGAATCGCTCGGCTGGTTTAAGCAAATCACGCTGACTTTTTTTAGCAGTGACTTCGATTTGACATGGTCGTGGCAAGATCCTCTGCCTACTTGTTATTGGTTCGCCAGCTTAACCACTACTTATCTAATCCGCTTCGCAGAAAAATTTCGTAAAAAACGGCGTCAATTAAAAACCAACCGGTTAGATTAATTGTCTACTTTTGACGATTAACCAAGGCTTCTTTTTCTTTACGTGACAGTAGGCGCAAGGCGCATTCTCGAATCAAGGCATGCGAGCGCGTGCCGCAAACTTCCTGATAACGAACCGTCACCGGTCGCCGGCTGCGGGTATAACGCGAAGCGGTGCCGTCGTTATGCTGTTGCTGGCGGCGTTCGATGTTATTGGTGATTCCGGTATAAAAAGAGCCGTCACTGCATTCAAGAATGTAAACCAGCCACGGTTCCATGGAGTCGGCAGCGCTGCTCTTCTCCCGGCTGGCGCCGGGGAAGCTATCGTGGGTTCTGGACATTAGTTTAAATGCGCGACGATTTGGCGGAGTTCGGCGACACGTTTGTGCACTTCGGGAGCATCGCCGCCGCTCGGACGCAGCCGCAAATAACTCTGATAATTTTCCATGGCGGCGCGGAAACATTCCAAATGTTCGTAGATACGTCCGCGGTCGCGCACTTCGTCCGGTTGATCCGGTTGTATCAGTAAAATTCTGTCGACCACGGTAAGCGCTTTGTCGAAACGCTCGCGTCGTAAATAAGTGCCCTTTAAATTGCGCAACATGCGTATCAGAATTTCTTTTTTGCCGGCGGCGGCGAGCAAACGTTCGAGCGGAGTGTGCGCCGCATCCGCCGCGCCGTAAGCTTCTTCGAGCATTTCTTCGAGGTCTTCCTTGCTCATCAAACTGCCGCCGGAAAAAGGATCCAGCACCACCTCGCCTTCGCGCGTGGAAAACTTGACCAGAAAGTGTCCGGGAAAGGATACGCCCTTGAGCGCCAGCCCTAAGCGACGTCCGACTTCCATGTAAATAATCGAAAGAGTAATAGGAATACCGCGTTTGCGATCCAACACTTCGTTCAGAAAACTATTGCGCGGATCGTCGTAGTTTTCGGTGTCGCCGCAAAAGCCCAATTCGACGAACAGGAATTGATTAAGCGTTACCAGCGTGTCTTCCAGCCCGGCCTGAGCCGGTAGCCGCTGTTGCACGCCGCTGGCCAGCTCATCCAATTGTTGCAAATAAGCTTCCACATCCAAACTGGGATACTCATCGCGCGCAATGAGCAAGGCGGCTTCCGCCAAGTTCATTTCTTGCTCGGAGCTTTTGAAAATTTTCAGTAATCGTTCGTGGGCAAATGATTCCATGATCCAACCGTTTTAATAGCGCAATGTTCCTGCTGCGAATATTACAACTAAGGATAGCAGACGGATGAGCATGCAAATGGCATAGCGAATTTTTGCGAAACGCAATGTCAATTCATGGAGTTGAAAGCAGTTGTTGGGGAAATATCGAAGCGGGAGCTAGGGAATTTTTTACCTAGACGCATGGAAATGATGGCTATTTCATAAGCGTCGTTAAGCGTCGTTGCGGGTGCGGCAAATTATTTGTTGACGGTGGCGCGCGGCTTCATCGGCAAGCACGCGCTGCCAATTTTCACCGCCAGGCAGTTAAGGAGCGCGCCTCGGTCATCGCAGGCGACAAAGCGACCTTCTCGGAGAGGCGGATTTGATCCACTAATGCAGCAAAATACAGTATTTTGGCCATAATCTGATGATTTCTACGGAATGCCATTTTTCGGCGGCGAGCATGCCATGTTACGACATTTTTTCTATCGTCCGCGAATTTTTTTCTTAAGGAAACAAAGGGCTATCGCTTGGCATACAAACTGCACCGATATCAAACGGATTAATAACATTTGTGCCTCGGATTTCATAATTATTGACAAGTTAACGGATTCGGTTAGGCCTATTAAAGAGATCGACCGCCTACTTCAGACGGTCGATGGTTTTACTTTTTAAAATTTAGGACAGGGAGAGTTCAGAGGTTGAATAAACTGTGCACCCTGTCCTGATTATCGAAACGTCGGCCACCCTACAACACGCAGCGCGGCGATTATTAAAATCGCGCGGTTATGCGGTGGTCGCGGTTAAGACTTATGAGGAAGCTTGGCAGCGCTTGCGCGCCGAAGGCGCGGTCCAGCAGTATGCCGCTGTCATTTTAGGCCATCCCTTGCACAGTCACCCACAAGTCGATCAATTATTGTCTTTGCTGCGTCGGCCGGATTACCGCGAACTGGCGGTGCTGATATTCACGCATACGAACGATCCCACCGTGAGAGATTGGACCACGCGCCGCGCGCGCACGGCGTTATTGTCATGGGACGACTATACCGATTGTGTCGGCTGCCTCACCAAGCTGTTAGCGACAGCGACTGTGCATGAAAAAACATTTAGCGCCACTCGCGACATCCATGTGCTGTTCGTTGATGACTCGCGCACGGTGCGCGCTTCGTTTAAGAAGTTAATGCATGGCTATGGTTATCACGTGGAAACTGCGGTGTCGGCCGTCGATGCCATGGAAAAAGCAAAAAATCATACCTTCGATATAGCCATCCTCGATTATTTTATGCCGGGCGGTAACGGCGATACATTATGCCGGCAATTGCGTGAACATCCGTTGACCGCCGACATCACCGTGGCGATCATCACTGGAACTTACTCGGACGAGGTTATCCGCGATTCGCTCGAGGCCGGCGCCGTCGAGTGCATGTTTAAGAACGAAGCCAATGAATTATTTTTAGCGCGCTTGGCGGCCATGAGTCGCTCGGTGCGCGCGCGCAAAACCATGGAAGCCGAACATCAGCGGCTCGCCGGCATTTTGAGCTCGGTCGGCGATGGCGTCTACGGCGTCAATCGCGCCGGCCAAATCACTTTTATCAATCCCGCAGCGCGCGCCATTCTTGGTTTTACATCAGAAGATAATTTAATCGGCAGCGCGGCGCACAAATTGTTTCATTACGCGAATGAAGACAAAACTTTAAATCCACCGGAAACATGTCTGTTGCAG
>JACQBD010000064.1 GCA_016194665.1 Gammaproteobacteria bacterium | reverse complement strand
GTGCCGCACCTCGCCCACGGTGCGCGTGCGGTTGTCGGTGGTGCATTCGACCATGATGGCGATTCCTCCTGGGCCATAACCTTCATAATGTATTTCTTCGTAATGCGCGCCCTCGAGCTCGCCGGTGCCGCGCTTGATGGCGCGCTCGATGGTTTCTTTCGTCATGTTTTGATCGAGCGCTTTATCGACGGCAGCGCGCAAACGCGGATTAAGCTTGGGGTCGCCACCACCACCGGCGCGCGCGGCAATGGTAATCTCGCGGATTAACTTAGTGAAAATCTTGCCACGCCTGGCGTCTTGCACGCCCTTGCGGTGACGGATATTCGCCCATTTGCTATGTCCGGCCATGAAACTCCCAGCGTTTATTGGTTGCGCCGTTCGCTGCAGTTTAACATCGCTTTCCATGCTGCCCAACCCAGAAAAAAATTAATATATGTAGGATGGGTGAAACCCATCATTCCCGCTCACCAACGATAAAGCTCATCTCATCGCCCCCAGCCTAATCCTGCGGATACTTTCCTTGTCGTACAAAGCGATGAAACGTTGAATGCGGCCAATCGCGAACTTGCTGCACGTAACCGTGCTTAACTGGGTTGAAATGAATGTAATTTACATGCCGCGCATAATCCTGCTCATCTCGAATAAAGTGTTCCCAGAAACGCCGTTGCCAAATACCCCGCCCGCCTTTTGTTCTGCGGCTCTCCGAACGGTCTTCCGCGTGCGGCAAAGCCGCCGAGAATGCGGCTTTGATCCGTCGCCAGCGGTTAGAATAGTCAGCATCTCGTCCGGCAGTGTGAGCACTGCGTGTAAATGATCCGGCAAAATTACCAATGCGTCGATTTGAAAAGGATGCGCCTTTTGTTCTTCCCGAAACATGCGCTTGAGTAGATCGACATGATCAACTAGCGTGCTACGTTGACGCTCGGCAAGATTTACGGTGAAGAAGTAAACGCCTCCTGGCGTTTTTGCGCGGCGGTAACTCGTCATGAATAAAAAATATAATGCATTTTTAAATAAGGTCGATGGGTTTCACCCATCCTACATTTTTTAACTGTTAAGACGTAAATCGGCCCTCGTTTAAAAAATGCGCCAGCTGTTCGGCGACAGCACGCGCGAACAACACGCCGGTATGCGAGACCGGCAGGACGATGCGCGCGCCAGCGGGCTCTAGCGTGCTTTCTTCCAGCGTTAACAGGCCGTCATTGGGACGCGGTAAATCGCGATACAACAAACGGCCCGTGCCCATTGAACGGCTGCCGCTGAGGCAGCCGATTGCGCGCGCGGGCAGCGGCCAGGTTTGCGGCAGGCCGGCCAAGAGCTGCGCCACGCTGCGTCCCATGATAAAGCGCCATGCGCCATAGCGATCTAAATTTTGCGCCACGCGGCAGCCTTGATGCGGCGACGCCAAGGTCACGATGCGTCCAGGTTTTTGATTCGGGTAATAATGGAATAACGCGCGGATCAAAATGCCGCCCAGACTATGGCCTACTAAATGTATCGTGGCGGCGTCGAGCTTTGTCAAAAAACGTTCTAAATGCGCGGCGTTTTCGTGCAGGTCGGCGCTAACGGAAGCATAGGAAAATATTTTGACAACGAATCCGCGGCGCTTGAGCGCACGCGCCAAGGGCCACAGACAGCAGCCGGGTAGCCACAGGCCGTGGATTAGAACCACGATTTCTTTTTTATTGGTTTTGATGACGTGCCTCAAAAAATAATTTGTTGGGGTTCGCTACGCTCACCCCAACCTACATGAACTGAACAAATCCCCTCTCCCTCCGGGAGAGGGCTAGGGTGAGGGGATCTATTATTGCCAGCGTTTAAATTTAATATCCCCTCATCCCTGTCTTCTCCCGGAGGGAGAAGGAGAATAACTTGTTCAGAATTTCCCTAACATGCTCTTTTGCAACTAGGATTCACTCTCGGTTTGTTTTGATTCGCAAAATAATCTCGCGGTTGGTCCACGAAGTTACTTTCTCCGCCGCCTCAACGAAAGGAAACCAAGCATACTCGGCGTGTTCGCGCGGATTAAGCGTGATCGGCGTTGGCGCGGCAAGCGCGCAGACGAATGCGTGTTCGCTATTCTCCTGCACGTCGGCGGCGTAGCGCGCACGCCAGCGCGGTAATATCGGATAGCGATTTATCACGTTCAAATCTTGCAAAGTCTTAACCGCTGTCAGTCCGGTTTCTTCGGACAGCTCGCGTTCAGCGGCTTGGCGCGGATTTTCGCCCCACTCCAAGCTGCCCGTCACCGATTGCCAAAAACTGGGATCATCGGCACGCCGCAGTAACAGCACCTGTCCAGTCAACGTATACACCACTACTAAAACCGATTCGGGTCTTTTAAATTGCTTGAGCGACATCTGTCTTCAAACCATCTCCTGCGCCAAGCGCCCGAGTATCGGCAACGCCCGCTCGACCCGCTCACCCCAGGGATAAGCGCAGGTAATGCGAATGCAGTGACGATATTTTTGTTTCGCCGAGAACAACGGACCGGGAGCGATGCTGATTTTTTGCACCAGCGCGCGCCGCCGCAGCTCGATGGCGTCGGCCTTGCCGGGCAACTCGACCCACAGCACGAAACCGCCGGCGGGCTGCGTCACCTTGGTGCCTTCGGGAAAGTAACGCGCAATCGCATGCGTAAAGCGTTCGACGTTGGCGGCATACAGCGCGCGCGTCTTGCGCAAGTAACGGTCGTAACCACCGCGATCTAAAAATTCGGCGATGGCGAGTTGCGGCAAAGTGGCGGTGGCCATGGTGTTGACGTACTTTAGATGTTCGATGTCTTCCTGATAACGCCCTGGCACCACCCAACCGACGCGATAACCCGGCGCTAAGGTTTTTGAAAACGACGAACATAACAGCACCAAACCTTTGCGGTCGAAAGCTTTGGCCGCTTTGGGGCGCTTGGCGCTAAAACCGAGATCGCCATAGATGTCGTCTTCGATCAACGGAACATCGTGCTCGGCGAGCAAGCGCACCAAGCGCTTGCGGTTTTCTTCCGCCATGCAGGCACCGAGCGGATTGCTATAGCTCAACACAAACAAGCAAGCGCGGATGCGCCAACGTTCCAGCGCCAGCTTGAGCGCATCGAGCGACACGCCCTTGCGCGGGCAGGTGGGAATTTCCAGCGCCTTCATGCCGAGTCGTTCGATGGTTTGCAGCGTGCCATAAAACGCCGGCGACTCGATGGCGATGGTGTCGCCGGGCTTGGCCACGGCGCGCAAACACAGGCTCAAGGCTTCTTGGCAACCGCTGGTGGTGACGATTTCATCCGGCGAAAGCTGGCATCCGGCGTCGGCCGAGCGGCGCGCGATTTGCTGGCGCAGTTCCGGACTGCCGGGCGGAAAATCGTAACCGCAACCGCGGCCGTGGTCGTGGCGCGCGATGCGCGCGAGAATCTGATTGAGCGCACGCGTCGGCAAAAAACTAAAATGCGGCGTGGCCACGCCGAGCTGCAATACATCCGGATCGCGCGACACTTTCAGCACCTTCATCGCCAGCGCGCTGACACTGACCGACGTCGGCGAAGACAGCGGTTGCGAGATCGCCGGCTGCGCCGGCGGTTGCCACAAACGCGCGCGCACGTAATAGCCCGACTGCGGTTTGGCCTCGATCACGCCTTGGTTTTCCAAGCGCCGATAGGCCTCGATCACGGTCGAAACGCTGACCTCGAACTGCACGCTCAAGCGCCGCACCGACGGCACGCGATCCCCCGGCTGGTAAACGCCGCTGGCCACCTGGCCTTGCAGCCGGCGCGCCACCTGTTCGTACAGATTTTTCTCGGGTGTACGTTTCATGCGCCGTTTTTGCGCGTCAACAAACCATCACAGTGGCCGCCGTATAAAGCCAGCACAGTTTTAATTTCTCGCATAACTGTTACGCATCAATTTTTATTCATGTGAATCTGTACTGGAAAGAGTATCGGTTCTAGGCTGGCGCCTGTCAATTGGAGATAAGGCCGTGCAAAAAAATCACTGGGATGAAACACCGCGCGCCGCGCCGATCCGTTATACCGCAAGCGGCGCCGTCGACACTGAACATTATATACAGCGCGCACATCGCCTACGCGCGGAGTTTCTCGCGCGGGTTGTGCAACGACTGGGCTGTTTGATATGGCGCCTCCTGCTCCGTTATTTTCGCAGACGGCGCTCACTAGTCCTCCGTCAATTAAGGTTCAGGATATCTTTCATAAGGCCCCCTCTCCCACCGGGAGAGGGAAGGGGTGAGGGGAATCATTAAGATGACTCATCAACTCCCCTCATCCTGTCCTTCTCCCGTTGGGAGAAGGAACACTTCGTTCTAGCGCGATTGAATTACAAACACAGCATACAAACATCAGGAGCACTCACATGACCGAAGCAATATGTTGGTTCAACGGAGAAATGATGCCGGCATCCGCTGCGCGGGTGTCGGTATTGGATCATGGATTGCTCTACGGCGACGGCGTATTTGAAGGCATCCGATTTTATAACGGCCGCGCCTTGCGCCTGTCGCGGCATATCGATCGCTTATTTCGCTCGGCCGCGGCGATTCGTCTGGCCGCGCCTTACGACGCCGGCGCGCTCGACATGGCGGTGCACGATACGATTTCCGCTTACGGCCAAGACCGCGGATATTTGCGCTTGGTGGTCACGCGCGGCGTGGGTAAACTTGGACTCGATCCGAGCGCGTGTCAGCGTCCGAATGTATTCATCATCGCCGACCAGCTGGCGATGATGAGCGAAACCGTGCGTCACGCAGGCGCACGCACCATCATCGCCGCCACGCGCCGACTGGGTGCCGATGGTTTGGACCCGCGCATTAAATCGCTGAACTATCTCAATCACATTCTGGCGCGCATGGAAGCCGGCAACGCCGGCGCCGACGAAGCGATCTTATTGAACGCCGTAGGTCACGTGGCCGAAGGCACGGCGGATAATATTTTTATCGTGCGCCATGGCAAACTGCTAACGCCGCCTTGCTGCGACGGCGCCTTGGAAGGCATCACGCGTGAAATAATATTCGAGCTGGCGCAGGAACTCGGCATCGACTGCACCGAGACCACGCTCGGTCCTTACGATCTTTATACTGCTGATGAATGTTTTCTGACCGGCACCGGCGCAGAACTGGTGCCCGTGCGTGAGGTGGATGGCCGCCCGCTAGGCAGCTGCCCTGGAAGAATATTTTTTATGCTGCAGACAGCGTTCCAAAAATTAATTGAAAGAGAAACGATGGCGCGGAGGTTATCGGCGCTGCGTAAATAGTCAACAATGTAGAGTGGGCATCGCCCACCGTTGAACAAACAAACAACATCGTGTCGCTGGGCGATGCCCACTCTACAACACACGTTCTCGACGGCGCGTGGGACGCGCCCTACATTTTTTATTTGGCTTCGTCGACTGCCGGCTCGACGGGTTTGCGCAATTTAATGTGCAGATCGCGCAGCTGCGTCTCGTCCACCGTGCTCGGTGCTTCGGTCATCAAACACGAAGCCTTTTGAGTCTTGGGGAAAGCGATCACGTCGCGTATCGATTCCACGCCGCTTAAGAGCGCGCATAGACGATCCAAACCAAAGGCAATGCCGCCGTGCGGCGGGGCGCCGAATTTGAGGGCGTCGAGCAGAAAGCCGAATTTGGCGCGCGCTTCTTCCGCGCCGATGCCGAGCGTGGCGAACACTTTTTCCTGCAGGTCCATGCGATGAATGCGGATGGAGCCGCCGCCGATCTCGGAACCGTTTAACACCATGTCATAGGCGCGGGCCTTAACGTTGGCCTGATCGATATCGATACGCTCGACGTCTTCTGGTTGAGGCGCGGTGAACGGATGATGTATCGCGACCCAACGTTTGGCTTCGGCGTCGTAATCGAACATGGGAAAATCCACGACCCATAAAATTTTCCAACCCGGCTGAATCAGCTGCAAATCTTCGCCGAGCTTCAAGCGCAAGGCGCCGAGTGAGTCATTAACCACCTTGGCGCTGTCGGCGCCGAAGAAAATCAAATCGCCGGTTTGCGCGCTGGTGCGCTGCAGGATGCCGGCGATCACTTCGTCCGGCAGAAACTTAAGGATCGGCGACTGTAGTCCGTCACGGCCCTTGGCGGCGTCATTGACCTTAATATACGCAAGCCCCTTGGCGCCGTACTGCCCCACGAACGCGGTGTAAGCATCGATCTGACTACGTGGCAGCTCGCCGCCCTTGGGCACGCGCAAGGCCGCCACGCGGCCGCTGGGATTGTTCGCCGGGCCGGCAAACACCTTGAACTCGACGCTCTTCATTAAATCGCCGACGTCGATCAACTCCAGCGGGTTACGCAAATCCGGGCGATCCGAACCGTAACGGCGCATGGATTCGTCGTACGTCAGGCGCGCAAACGGATGCGGCAAATCCACATTCATCACGCTCTTGAATAAAGCGCGAATCATTTCTTCCATGAGATTCATCAGATCGTTTTCTTCCAGGAAAGAAGTTTCGATATCGAGCTGGGTGAATTCGGGCTGGCGATCGGCGCGCAGATCTTCATCGCGGAAACAGCGCGTAATCTGAAAATAACGTTCGAAGCCCGCGACCATGAGCAGCTGCTTGAACAATTGCGGCGACTGCGGCAGCGCGAAGAAATGTCCCGGGTGCGTGCGCGACGGCACCAGATAATCGCGCGCGCCTTCGGGCGTCGACTTGGTGAGCATCGGCGTTTCGATTTCGGTGAAGCGGCGATCTTCCAGAAAACGTCGCAACGTGCGCGTGATCAGATGACGCTGCAGAATATTCTTGCGCATGAAGTCGCGCCGCAGATCGAGATAGCGATACTTGAGGCGCACTGGTTCGGACAGGCCGACTTCGTCCAGCTGAAACGGGATGGCCGCGGCAGGATTTAAAATTTCCACGGCGTCGGCGACGACTTCAACTTTGCCGGTAGGCAGATGCGGATTCTGCGTGCCGGCGGGACGCGCGCGCACTTTGCCGTGGATGCGCAATACAAATTCAGAACGCACCGACTCGGCCACGCTGAAAGATTCTTTAAGCGATGGATCGAACACCGTCTGGATCACGCCTTCGCGATCGCGCAGATCGATGAAGATCACGCCGCCGTGATCGCGCCGGCTATGCGCCCAACCGCACAGGGTGACGACTTGACCGATGAGGGATTCGTTTACTTCACCGCAAAAATGGCTACGCATGGAAATATTTTATTTATATGAAAGTGGATGGAGAAAATTATAAAAGTTTATGCGGCCGTTGATCGGTAACGCCGACTTTTTTGTAAGCGGGAACCACTACTCCGACAGATAACAACATCTTCAAGCCGTCGTCGATGCTCATGTCGAGTTCGATCACGTCTTCGCGCGGCACCATCAGAAAAAAACCCGAGGTAGGATTGGGCGTCGTCGGCACGAACACATTGGTGACATCGCGCCCGGTTTTGAGGCGCACTTCTTCGGCGCCGGCGCCGGTTTGAAACGCCAGCGTCCAACTGCCTTTGTGCGGATACTCCACCAATACCACTTTGCGAAATGACTTGCCGGAAGAAAACATGCTCTCCGTCACTTGCTTGACGGCGGCATAAATCGAACGCACTAACGGAATGCGATGCAGCACACGCTCGCCGATGCTGACCAGCTGCTTGCCGAATAAATTGGTGACGATCATGCCGGTCAATAACACGATCGCCAAGGTTAGCGCGATGCCTAAACCCGGAATGCGGAATCCTAATAGGTACTCCGGCTGGATGCTGGCGGGAAGTAACAGCAGCGTCTGATCCATTAAGTCGACCAGGAACGCGACGATCAGCAAGGTCACGCCGAGCGGCACCCACACCAATAGGCCGGCCATCAAATAACGGCGCAAAGTTACCATGATGTATTAATGACTATGGCCGCAATTGCCACCGCCACAGCCGCCGGCTTTTTTCGTGGGCGGTGTAGGCGTAGGGTCGGACCCTGATTTTTCGGTTTTCTCGGATTTTTCTTTCTTTTGGCCGCTGCCTTTAAAATCCGTGGCGTACCAACCGCTGCCTTTGAGCTGGAAACCCGCGGCGGAAATTTGTTTCTTAAGGCCAGGCTTGCCGCAGGCGGGACAATCCTTCAGCGGTGCTTCGCTCATTTTCTGAATGGCCTCCAGCCGGTGGCCACAATTTTCACACTCGTATTCGTAAATCGGCATAGAGCCTCCTGAAAAAACGACGCGCCCCCAAGTTATGGGGGCGGCGGGCCGGGCAAACAAACGCGATTATAGCCACAAGCCTTGATTAACGCATTCTTTCAAAGCCGTGTTCATGCGGACAGGCCTAAAAAAGCCTGAAATATGAGCTTGAACCACAGAGGGCGCAGAGAACACGGAGATTAAATTCGATTTTACAATTTGCTCTCTGTGCCCTCTGTGTTCTCCGTGGTTAACATTAATAAAAAATTAAAACTTCTTTTCTAAGTGCTTGGCGCAAAAACCCGGCGGCTCTCGAACACCATCGGCGCAAACTGCTGACGTCCTACCCGCAAATGGCGCTTGAGTAAAAAATCAAATAGCACAGGATTGTAGCGCCGCACCTCAGATATCACTTGCGCCTCGGCTTCAGCTAGATAACCCGCCGCCACCATGCGTCGCAGCGAAAACAAGGGCATGACCCCCGGCAAGGGATAGTCCGATCCATTGATTAAACGCGGATGCCAATCGGCGCGCGTTAACAAGGTCGTCAGCGTGGGGCCGACGCGGTTAACTTGAGTGGTGGCGGAAATTTCTCCGTAAAGCAGTTTTTCGTAACGCGTTTCATTCATGAGCCGGGTGAATAAATCAAAGTTGTCGACCGGCGGGCCGTTTGGTCCGCGGTCGAGGTCGGTGCTCTGACCTAACGCCGCACAATGCGCAACGATGACGCGTACGCCATGATCGAGCGCGCGCCGCAAGCGCAACGGATTATTCAAGTCGGCTTGTGCCGCGCCATGCACCGCCAATTCTTCGCCGCCGTGCGTGAGCAAAGGAATCTTCAAGCGCGCCAAGCTTTCGTAAAAACGATCGCATTGCGCTGAAGCGGGGTCCATGCCCATGGCCGACGGCAACCACTTCACGGCGCGCGCGCCATCTTTGACTGCTTGCTCAAGCACGGCTTCGCTATCGACACGATAAGGATGGATCGAAGCAATCCATTCGAACAGCTGTGGATAACGCCGCGCCACAGCACGCGCGTAGTCATTCGGCGTGTGGTACGAACTCTGTTCCAGTCGGCGCCGGCCGTCGGCAGCGTAATGATATTCAAACGCCAGCAACATGAGCTTGTTGCCGGGCCGCATGTCGCGTTGCAATTGCACTAAGTGTGCGAGGAAATCCGCGTCGACACTGCCGGCGCGTTCGGCGCAGCCGGCATTTTGATAAAACCACCGTTGCGTGTATTGCAGCGGATGCTGCCAGCTTTGCATCTGCGGTGTGATCCATACCCCGCTGCCGCCGTCACCGACACCGATGAGATGCACGTGACAATCCCAGACTTTCTCTGCATCCAATCCCGCCCATGCCGCCTGCACCAATTCGTGCTGCGCCAGTTTGGGCGGCAAGCGACCAGCCAAACATGGATTGAAAATTCCCTCATCCGGCCAGCTTCGCCACGCGCCCGCCCCCGCGGCGAGCGCGCCTGCGCCAAACAATCCGAGCACAGCGCGACGTTTCATGTTTTATCCGGCGGCGTGGGCGCCGCGAGCGGGCGCGCCGGATCCGGCGGCAAGTGGCGCGAAACAAAAAAGGTCGCGACTAAAATCAACACGCCGACGGTCACAATCGACATCACCGGCGAAGCGCCGCCTTTTACCGCCGCGGCATACAGACCGACGCTCGCGAGCATGGCTAGATTTTCAAAAAAATTTTGCAGCGCCACCGCACCGCCGCTGCCGATGGTTTTGTGTCCGATCTCCTGCAGCGCAGCGTTGATCGGCACCATGAATAAACCGCCGCTGATTCCGATAGCGATCAACACTACGCGCGCCGCCCATAAGCTTTGAGCTTGGCTGAAAAGCAGAATCGCCGCACCCATAAAATAGGCAGCGAGACGCGCGCGCCGTAAACGTTCGATGGGAATCAAGCGCGGCACTAACACCGCGCCAAGCACAATGCCGATGGCGAGAAACAAAGTCAGTTGTGCGACTTCGGAAGCATTATGCATGAGCAATACCACCGGCGCCCACGCCACCAGTAGTAACCGCAACACCGCGCTCGCCGCCCAAAAAAGCGAGGTGCCGAGCATAGTGAAACGCGCGCGGTCGCTGATAAATAATTCGCGCATCATGCCGAAGAAATGCCGCAAGCCGAGCGGATCGCGCGCGTGTTGCGGCGTGATTTTCGGCAAGCACGCGGCCGCGGCCAGCGATAAAAAATAACATAACATCGCCAAGCCGAGCGCCAAGCGAATCGAATAATCCGCGACCGCGGCGCCGATCACCGTGCCGGCGATAATCGCGACGATGGTCGAGCCTTCGATCAAGGCATTGGCGCGCACTAAATCGTTGTGGCCGACGATCTCGGGCAAGATTCCGTATTTCGCCGGCCCATACATGGCCGCGCCCACGCCGACCAGTGCGTAAGCCAAAATCGGTTCGACATTTATCAGCATGAGCGCGGTGCCCACCGCCTTCAGGCCGTTGCCGATCATGAGTACCGTTGGCTTGGGATTGCGATCCGCGAACGGCCCGACCCAGGGCGCGAACACCACAAAGGCCACGAGGAATCCGCTTTGCAGCACCGGCACGTACCAATCGGCGTGCGGGCTTTGCAGCACCATGGCGATGGCGGTGAAAAGAATCGCGTTGTCGGCGAAGGCCGAAAGAAATTGCGCAAATAATAATATGTAAACGCTGCGACTCATAAAGTGGCGCGCTCGCCGGGTGGCAAAGCTTGCTCGACTAATTGCACGACCGCGGGGTAATCGATTTTGCCGCTGCCCAACAAAGGCATGTTGGGCGTGAAAATAATTTTCTTCGGTACATGCAGCTCGCTCACGCCGTCGGCTTTGGCGTGCGCGCCAATTTCAACGCGAGCTGCTTCCTTGTGCGTAGTCACCAGCACCAATTGCTCGCCTTTTTGAAAATCCGGAATGTTGATGCAGGCATGCAAGGCTTTCGGCCAGGTGCGCGTGGCCAAATCTTCGACCACGGTCAGCGATATCATTTCCCCGCCGATTTTGGCGAAGCGCTTAACGCGGCCACAAATAGTCACAAAACCGTCGGCGTCGATGGAAACAATGTCGCCGGTGTCGTACCAACCGGCGCCGAACTCAGTCACGGGTGGGATCAGCTTTCCGGGATTTTCCGATTTGAGATAACCGAGCATTACGTTTGGTCCACGCACTGACAGCCTGCCTCCCGTACTAACGCCTGGCACCGGTTCGAGGCGATACTCGATGCCCGGTAAAAACCGACCCACTGTCCCCGGCTGACTATCGATAGGCGTGTTGGTCGCTAACACCGGACTGGTTTCGGTAGCGCCGTAGCCTTCGAAAATTTGCACGCCGAACTTTTCAGCCCACAAGCGGCGGGTTTCTTAAAAACCTTCATACCCGAGAGCAGCGGCAACAAAGTGCCCGCGGTTAAACCGAAAGAATGAAACAGCGGCAAGGCGTTTAAAATAATATCTTGCGCACTGAAGTCGACGCGCGCCGCAATCTGCTGGCGGTTAGCCAAGAGATTGGCGTGCGACAACACCACGCCCTTGGGCGCGCCTTCGGAACCCGAGGTAAACATCACCACCGCTGCATCGTCCGGCCGCGCCGAACTCAAGCGATGGCTAATGAGGCGCGCAAAATAACCGGCGAGTAAACCTTTGAGCTTATCCCTGAAGGCGATAGCTTCGCGCAGGTCTTCGAGATAAATCAACTTCACCTGTTGGCTCAAACGTTCGCTGAGTTTTTCCAAACGCGCGGCTTGAATAAAACGCCGCGAGGTATAGACCGTGCTCAAGCGCGCGGTCTCACAAGCGGAAATAAGACTTTGCGCGCCGACGGTGTAGTTGAGCATGGCCGGCACGCGGCCGCGCGCATGCAAACCCAGAAAAACATAAATCGTCGCCAAGGCATTAGGTAACAACACGCCGACGTATTCGCCCGCCACCGTTTGGCGCGCGATGGCATTGCCTAAAATATACGAACGACTAATAAGCTGGTTATAACTGATCGGTTTGCGCTCGATATCCTCGGCGATTGCATGCCCGCCGCCGTGGATCTGGCGCGCGTCCAGCACCATATCAAATAGCGTGCGGCGATAATTCGACGTCGCGAACATCATCTCGGTCATGATGTCGGACAACAATTTGCCCGCGGCCTTGCGACGGTTGCGGCCGCGCAGCTCCGCGGAAATGGCGAGCTTGCGCGGCGGCAAACAAGTTATTTGAATGGACGGGAACAGGCGCAAACGCACGCGTCCGCGTAAACGCGAAAACGGCGTGTATTGCGCGCC
This sequence comes from Gammaproteobacteria bacterium, assembly GCA_016194665.1. Taxonomy (GTDB): domain Bacteria; phylum Pseudomonadota; class Gammaproteobacteria; order Acidiferrobacterales; family Sulfurifustaceae; genus Sulfuricaulis. The sequence goes on along the minus strand of JACQBD010000064.1, from coordinate 14,398 downwards.
GTCGATGCGCACCGGCAATATCATGGCTTGGCTCTTATCCGCCACCAAGCCCGGTCCGGGATAAATTTTCATCAGCGAGCCGGTGACGGTAATGCGGCCTTCGGGAAAAATCGCCACGCGTCGATTTTCCTGCAGATAACGAATCAACGACTTGATCGAATAAGGATTGGTCGGATCCATGGGAAAAAAATCCACCAGCTTCAGCAACGGCCGCAGCCACCAGCGCTGGGCGATGTGCGTATTGATCGCAAAGGTAAGTTTGTGCGGCAGAAAAATAACCAGCAGCGCCGCATCTAGAAAGGAAGTGTGATTGGCCACGATCAACACGCGCTCGCCGGCGGCGGTGTAATGCTCCAAGCCATGGACCTTGACGCCGTAAAGACGCTTGAGCAGCCAACGCAATAGGATTTTAAGAAAACGCATTTTTCCTCCGGTTCTTTTTTTACGGCGCTCTTACTCGGCACCGCCACCCACCGCTATCTGTCTTCAGGTTCGTGGTCCGTCGCGGCCACAGTCTGCATCATAGAACAGAGATCATCCAGGCTGTGGCCGGTCACGCGCAAGGTCAGGTCGGTCGGCGCGGCGGATGATTTTTTGCCGTGAGCACGCGTGGCCGCCTCCCCCTGATGCCGTGGTGCGCTGGCATCTCGGGGGCGCGCCATCGATCGCAGCGCGTTAAAATTTATAGCGGCCACTTTACTTGCGGTAGCGTCGCAAGCCTTTTAAGCACACAGCCTAGCGCTTGCACGCCGCTGTTCTATGCCTCGGCAGCAGTAAAAGAAGTAGGTAAATTAACGAATTATCCGCTTTTGAATTTTTTCGTGAGCTTTTCGGCGGGCGGATTAGGAACCGATCCGCGGTCAAAGGTCAATGCAACAGACCTATAAATATCGGAAGAAAATGCATTTTCACTCTTCTATCGCCGTGGTTTTTCCGATAAATTATGCGCGATTCAATGAAACCCTTTAAACCCTTAATTTCCACCCTTCCAGGAGCACCACATGGCAAACAACAAATCGGGTAAGAAACCAACGACAAAGTCTGAGATCTATGCTGCCATCGCCGAGAAGACGAATCTAAAACGTAAGGACGTCGTCGGCGTTTTTGAAGCTTTGACCGCCCTTATCGAGCGCGATCTGAAAAAAGGCCCAGGCATCTTTAATCTCGTCGGTATGATGAAAATTAAAATGGTTTACAAACCCGCGGTTGCGGCTCGTAAAGGAATCAATCCGTTCACCAAGGAAGAAGTCATCTTCAAGGCCAAGCCCGCGCGCAATGTCGTCAAGGTTCAGCCTTTAAAAATGCTGAAGGACATGGTCTAAACGAACTCGCTTCCACTAGGGCGATAGAAAAATTAACCAATCACTTGCGGATAGGGATTTACGGCTAAGGCGCGGATTGGAGACAGCGATCTCATTGCGCTGTCCCGTCAATAAATGGACCAAGGACGGTCCATTTTTAATTTTTTTAAGTTAAGGTAAAGCACAAAAAATACTAAGGACGGTGGAACGAACACAGCACGGCGGAAATTCCGCCGTGAGTTTTTTGCCGGCGAGTTTATTCTTCCTCGTCTTCATCAAGATCCTCATCGTCGTCGTCTTCATCCAAATCGGCGTCGTCGTCAACCTCCGGTTCGACTTTCTCCAATTCGTCTTCGTCGTCTTCATCCAATTCCATCTGTTCCAAATCCATGCCGTACCAATCGTCTAAATCGATTTCGTCCGGCGTGCCATCTTTATATTGAATATCGATGGTTCCATCGTTTTCATCGAAGCCGGTCACTTCAAATTGACGGCCGTCTTCGTCTTCGTAAAAAGCCCCTACCACGGGCTCTTCATGCATAGGCATTTTTCACCTCCTACCGATTCTTGCTTAACGATAACCAGTATATATAGACAGTATTTCGATTTGTACCAGCCTTCCCTGCTCTTTTCTCCGGCGCCTTTCCCTACTATGCTGTGTGCGCCCGCGAATCACCGCCGCAAAAGGAAATTATATTATGATAGGACGAATAAAGCGTAGCGCACTAGGGCGCAACTTATATGATTAAGACGAACGAATGTCTATTTTGCAAAATGATAGCGGGGGAAATCAAACCGCAAACGGTTTATGAAGATGAGGAAATACTGGCGTTTAAAGACATTAACCCACAAGCGCCGGTGCACCTGCTGATTATCCCTAAAAAGCACGTCGCTACCCTGAACGATATAAATCCCGCCGACGCCGAACTTACCGGCAAACTGGTATTGACGGCGGCACGCATTGCGCAACAAACAGGCATAGCTGAATCGGGTTATCGCACGGTGATGAACTGCAATGCCGATGCGGGGCAATCGGTGTTTCACATTCATCTGCACTTGTTGGGAGGCCGCTCGTTGCGTTGGCCGCCGGGCTGACTTGCAGGCGTTTAAATACAGTTTAACTGCGGATGTGATTTCAGTAATCTACAATACAAGTCGGCGTATTTTGTTGGGGTTCGCTGCGCTCACCCCAACCTACCACTCAAAATACAAATGGCGCATGCAGAACCAAAAAATTCCGCATGCGCCATGATAAAAATTTCAGCTTAAAAAGGAATATCGTCGTCAAAATCACCGGCGACGGCGGCTTTGCTCGGAGCCGCTTTTTTAGCACTGGTGTTTTCGGGCGTGGCGGTTGGGTCCTGATTGAAATTGTCGCTCGGGGCGCCGGCGCCGCCGCGCGAGCCTAACATTTGCATTTCGCCGGCGACGATTTCGGTGGTGTAACGCTCGTGGCCTTCTTTGTCCGTCCATTTGCGCGTTTGCAAACGGCCTTCGACATAAATCTGCGAGCCTTTTTTCAAATATTCGCCGGCGATCTCGGCCAAGCGCCCGAAAAATACCACTCGGTGCCACTCGGTCTTTTCCTGCTTTTCGCCGGAAGTCTTGTCCTTCCACGATTCCGAGGTGGCCAAGGTTACATTCGCCACCGCCGCACCATTGGGGGAATAGCGTACTTCGGGATCACGTCCTAGATTGCCGACCAGAATTACTTTATTTACGCCGCGTGCCATATTTTATTCTCCATTTAGGTTGATCACGGAGCTCAGTGCTCGAAAAAAATACTCCGTGAAGATTTTGGGAAACCCATCATAGCCAGATTTATGGGCATGTACAATTTTTTCAAAAAGCGGCGGCAACCGCTGGATTAAAGGGCCTGCGTTAAAAATTTTTCGGCGCGATGGAAACGGGGGCGAAATTTTTTAGATTTTTCAGCTTACAGACGGTAATAATTTTTGTAAGGCTTGTTCATCTAAATGTTGGCGATTCACTTTAATGTAAACAACCTGTTCTTCAGGTATCACGGTGACTTCTTGAACTCCCGCCAGCTGCAATATTTTTTCTTGTAAACGTTTGGTTTCTTCCGAGCTGAGCATGGGTAACGGGAACATGAGATTTTTAACCGCCGGCAGCGCTTTCATTCCATACGCCAGGAACAGCCAGATCGCCATTAATACCGCACTGAACTCGAACACCGCCGCGGCGCCGAAACGATGCGATAGCACGCCGCCCAACACGCCGCCGACAAACAGACCGAGAGATTGACAGGTGTTATAGACGCCCATGGCGGTGCCTTTGGCGCCCACCGGGGCTATCTTTGAAACCAACGAAGGCAAGCTGGCTTCAAGAATATTGAACGCGACGAAATAAAACGTCAGCACCGCCACGATGCCTTCAAAATGAGTAATGGCGCGCGCGAAAAAAATTTCCGCCAGCAACATCAGCAAAATAGCCCCGACGAAAACCTGTTTCATCTTGGCTTTCTTCTCACCATAAATAATCGGCGGTAGCATGATCAAAAAAGAGATTAACAATACTGGCAGATAAACTTGCCAATGATGATTGACGTCGAGACCGCCGGTTTCGCGCAGCGCAAAAGGCACCACCACAAACATCGCCATCTGCGCGGCGTGCAGCGCGAATACGCCAAAATTAAGCCGCAGCAGTTCGCGATCGTGTAACACTCCGCGCAGTTTGGCGGGCGCGGCTTGGGCGTCGGAATGAAAATGACTGGCGCGCGGATCGGGCACGGAAAATTTCACCACCAGCAATGCCAGCAGCGCCAACACGCCGGTCATCGCAAAAATGCCGGGAATGCTGATCCAGTGATACAGCGCCGGGCCCAACACCAAAGAAAGCGCGAAGGTCATGCCTATCGTGCCGCCGATCATGGCCATGGCCTTGGTGCGGTGTTCTTCACGCGTTAAATCGGCGAGCAAGGCGGTGACCGCGGCATTGATCGCACCGGCGCCCTGAATGACTCGTCCGAGAATAATCATGTTGATGTCATGCGCCGTGGCGGCGATGAAACTGCCCAGGGCAAACAACAGCAAACCGAAATAAATGACCCGCTTGCGTCCCAAGCGATCGGAGGCCATGCCGAAAGGCAGTTGGAATAACGCTTGCGTCAACCCGTAAGCGCCTAAAGCCAGACCGATCATGGTGTGGTCGCGCCCGCCGGGCAATTCTTCGGCATACAGCGCAAATACCGGCAGAATGAGAAACATGCCAAGCATGCGCAGACCGTAAATACTGGCCAAGCTGAAGCTTGCCCTTAATTCGAGCGGGGACATACGTTCCGAAGAGGAAATCATTTCTTGAGTTTATTGGGCAAACCAATCCGATTTGCGTATATTAGCAGATTGCCCTTTGATTCAGCATTATTCGCCCCAATTCATTTCTCACCTAAAACGCCAAAATAGCAATATGGAAACCATTCGCATCCGCGGCGCACGCACGCACAACCTCAAAAACATCGATGTTGACCTGCCGCGCGATAAGCTCATTGTCATCACCGGTCTGTCCGGTTCTGGCAAATCTTCCTTAGCGTTCGACACTTTATACGCCGAAGGCCAGCGTCGTTACGTCGAGTCGCTGTCGGCCTACGCGCGTCAATTTCTGGCGCTGATGGAAAAACCCGACGTCGATTTGATCGAAGGACTTAGCCCGGCGATTTCGATTGAGCAAAAATCCACTTCGCACAATCCGCGCTCGACCGTCGGCACCGTCACGGAGATTTACGATTATTTAAGACTGCTATACGCGCGCGTGGGCGAACCGCGCTGCCCCGAACACGACGTGACGTTGGCGGCGCAAACCGTGAGCCAAATGGTCGATCACGTGATGCAGTTTCCGGAAAACACCAAGCTCATGTTGCTCGCGCCGCTCATCGAGGATCGTAAAGGCGAACACAGCCAAATTCTCGAAAGATTGCGCACCCAAGGCTACGTGCGCGCGCGCATCGACGGCAAGGTGATGGCGCTGGATGACGTGGAAGACCTTAAGAAGAATTTCAAGCACACGATTGAAGCCGTGGTCGACCGCCTGGTGGTGCAGCCCGGTCAACAGCAACGTCTGGCGGAATCTTTCGAGACCGCGGTTAATCTCGGCGAAGGGCTGGCGCGCGTGGTCACGCTCGATGACGCCGGCAAGCCGGCGCAAGAAACCGTGTTCTCGGCGCGCTATGCCTGCCCGCACTGCGGCTATTCGCTTTCCGAACTCGAACCGCGACTGTTTTCTTTCAACAACCCGGCCGGCGCCTGCCCCACTTGCGATGGCCTGGGTGCGCGCCAATTTTTCGATCCGGCGCGCATCGTCAGCGACGCCAGTTTATCCTTGCCCGCAGGCGCGATTCGCGGCTGGGACCGGCGCAATGCGTTTTATTTTCAAATGCTCGAGTCCTTGGCGAAGCACTACAAATTCGATATCGATAAAGCGTTTGAAGAACTGCCTAAAAAAATCCGCGAGATCATTCTGCACGGCAGCGGCGACGAGCTCATTACCTTCACTTATTTCGGCGACCGCGGCCGCAGTTCCAAGCGGCAACATCCTTTCGAAGGCATCATTCCCAATATTGAACGGCGCTATCGCGAAACCGAATCGAGCAGCGTGCGCGATGAGCTGGCCAAATATTTGGGGCATCAAGTGTGCGAAGCCTGTCATGGCGCACGCCTGCGCATCGAAGCGCGCAATGTGTTTATCGACGGTAAATCGTTGCCGGAAATTGCTAATTTACCCGTTAGCAAATCGCTGGAATTTTTCGGCAGCCTGACGCTCGCCGGCAGCCGCGGCGAAATCGCCGGCAAGATCGTCAAAGAAGTTGGCAATCGCTTGGGGTTTTTAGTCAGCGTCGGGCTGGAATATTTGACGCTGTCGCGCTCGGCCGAAACCTTGTCGGGCGGCGAAGCCCAGCGAATTCGTTTGGCTTCACAAATCGGCGCCGGTTTGGTCGGCGTCATGTATGTGCTCGACGAACCTTCCATCGGCCTGCATCAACGCGACAACGCGCGCCTGCTCGACACGTTGCGGCATCTGCGCGATCTGGGTAACACCGTAATCGTCGTCGAGCACGACGAAGAGGCGATTCTGGCCGCCGACTTCGTGCTGGATATTGGCCCTAAAGCCGGGGTGCACGGCGGCCGCATCGTTGCCCAAGGCACACCCAATGATATTGTGCGACATCCCGACTCCATCACCGGCGCGTTTCTGCGCGGCGAACAGGAAGTCGAGATTCCGTCCGTGCGCACGCCCAACGATCTCACGCGCCAACTCGTCATCCGTGGCGCCAGCGGCAATAATTTAAAAGACGTGGATGTGTCGATTCCCGTCGGACTTTTTACCTGCGTCACGGGTGTTTCCGGTTCCGGCAAATCCACGCTGATCAACGACACGCTGTACGCCTCGGTCGCCAAACATCTGTACGGCTCCAATCTCGAACCCGCGCCGTGCCGCGCGATCGAAGGCTTGGAGCATTTCGATAAAGTCGTGGACATCGATCAATCGCCCATCGGCCGCACGCCGCGCTCGAATCCCGCCACCTACACCGGCTTGTTCACGCCGATTCGTGAAATCTTCGCGGCCACACCAATGGCGCGCGAACGCGGTTATGGCCCCGGCCGTTTTTCCTTCAACGTGCGCGGCGGACGTTGCGAAGCTTGCCAAGGCGATGGCTTAATCAAAGTGGAAATGCATTTCTTGCCGGACATCTACGTGCCCTGCGACGTGTGCCGTGGCAAACGCTACAACCGTGAAACTTTGGACATTCGTTACAAAGACAAAACCATCGATCAAGTGTTAATGATGACGGTCGAAGAAGCCGCGACGTTTTTTAACGCGATTCCGGTAGTGAGTCAGAAACTGCAAACCTTGCTCGAGGTTGGACTTTCCTACATTACTCTCGGCCAAAGCGCGACCACGCTCTCGGGTGGTGAAGCCCAGCGCATCAAGCTGGCACGCGAACTTTCCAAGCGCGATACCGGACGCACGTTATATATTCTGGATGAGCCCACCACCGGCCTCCATTTTTACGACATCAAGCAATTGATGGCGGTGCTCACGCGCTTGCGCGACCACGGCAATACGATTGTCGTCATCGAACATAACCTCGATGTCATCAAAGTAGCCGACTGGGTGGTGGATTTGGGACCGGAAGGCGGTGATGGCGGCGGAAAAATACTCGCTATCGGTACGCCCGAAGACATCGCGAGTCATGTCGACTCGCCGACGGGACAATTCTTGAGTCACGTTTTAACGCGTGCTGCACCGCGCCAGCGCCGCGTAGGATAATTTTTTACATCGCGTTGGCTTGGGCGCGCACCGAATCCCACTCTTGTTCCGGCAACGCCAAAACCTGATGCAGCGGTTTCGGCGTATCGATACCGCGACCTTGCACGTAGTCTACGCCGGTCTCGCGCAACTTGTTGAGCGTTAAGGTATTTTCCACGGATTCGGCGATGGTCAGCAGGCCCATCACGTGGCCGATTTGATTGATCGCGTCGACCATCGCCAAGTCCACGGGATCATCGCCGATGCTCTCAATGAAGCCGCCGGCAATCTTAAGATAATCGACCGATAAAGTTTTGAGATAACCGAAGGAAGACAAGCCCGAACCGAAATCATCCAGCGCGAAACGACAGCCCATGGCCTTGAGGCGGGAAATAAAATCGCGCGCGCGCGTGACGTTGGCGATCGCCGCGGTTTCGGTGATTTCGAAACACAGCGTGTCGGGGTTGACGCGGCGCTGCGAAAATTGTTGCAGGACAAATTCTAAAAATTTTTCATCGCCCAAGGATTGCCCGGAAAGATTGATGGCGAATAGCGCCTTATCCACCACGCCGTTGGCAATCGCCTGCGCTTGATATTTTTCCAGCATCGAAAACACCGTACGTATCACCCAACGATCGATCGACGGCATTAAATGATAACGTTCGGCGGCGGGAATGAACGCCGTCGGTAAAATCAAATCTTCATCTTGGATGCGCACCAAAATTTCATAAAAACGCCCGGACGGAACCGCGCCGTCACGTAGCGGCACAATCGCCTGACAATAAAGATCGAAGCTGTTATTTTCCAAACCTTCTTGCAATCGATGTACCCATTGCATCTCACCGCGCCGACGCGCCAGCGCGCGATCGTCCGGTTGATAAATGTGGATGCGATTGCGTCCGTGATCTTTGGCGATATAACACGCCGAGTCGGCGGCGCTCAAAACATCCGTCAGTCCGCCGCTGTCGTGCGTAATCGGCACCAAGCCGATGCTGACGCCGATTTCAAAACTGCGATTGGCCCAGGCAAAACGAAAATCCTTGACCGACTGGCGCAACAAGTCGGCGATTTGCTCGGCCTTGTGTATCGAGCAATCCTCCAAAATCACGCCGAACTCATCGCCGCCGAGACGCGCCAACACGTCGCTGGTGCGAATCTCTTTTTGCAAATGATGCGCTAATTGTTTGAGCAGCTCATCGCCGGCGATGTGGCCGCAAGTGTCATTGACGATTTTGAATTGATCGAGATCGAGATACAGCAAAGCGTGCTCGCCGTTCGCGCCGCCAACTTTTTCCAGCACTTGCTGCAAGCGTGTTTCGAATTCGCGCCGGTTCAACAAGCCCGTCAACGGATCGTGGCTGGCGAGGAAAGCCATGCGCCGCGCCATGCCTTGAATTTCGGTGACATCGTGAAATACCACCACCGCGCCGAGGATAGTGCCATCGCGGTCACGTATCGGCGCCGCCGAATCTTGCACTTCGACTTTGCCGCCGTCGTGGCTCATCAGCAGGTGATGGCTATCATGGCGGATCACGCGGCCTTCTTTCAGGCAGTAATGAATCGGGTATTCTTCGAGACGCGCCGAGGTCTCATCAAAGATTTGGAACACTTCACTCAGTGGCCGACCGCGCGCTTCATCGTTCTTCCATTCGGTAAATTGTTCGGCCACTGGATTCATGTACGCAATCCGCCCCGACGCGTCGGTCGTGATCACGCCATCGCCGATAGACTCAAGCGTTACTTGCGCGCGCACTTTTTCCAGGAACAGGGCGTCTTCGGTGCGCTTTTTTTCACGCTCGCGGGCTTCCTGTAAAGTTGCGGCCATGGCGTTAATGCCGGTTTCAAGCTGGCCTAACTCGCCGCTGGATTGCATACCGACACGATAATCGAGATCGCCATTTTTAATTCTTTCCACCGCCTGCGTCAGCAGCAACACCGGCAAAGTCACCTTGCGCGCTTGCCGCAGCGCGAACACCACCGTCACCACCAGGCCGAACAACACGATAAAAAGACTCTGGAACATGATTTTGTTCTGCTCGGTTTGCAAAGCCGCGCGCGACAGCACCACACTTACCCAGCCGGCCTGTTTTTTTTGGTCTACCGCGGCCACGGACGGCGAGGAAAATGACAGGGACGAATGCGGCGGCGCTGTTTCGGCGTAAAAAATCGGCGCCAAGAATTTATAGCGCATGGGATCGGCTATCGCCGGTGCCTTGGATTTTTCATGGCTGGCGCCGGCCGCGGCTAAAACATTGCCGTTCATATCGGTGATCGTCACCGTTTGCACATTGGTTTCTTGCAGCGTCGCTTGCACCAGTTTATTCAACTTTTTGCGTTGCGCCGGTAGCATCCATTCATCCGCGGCCCCGGCCACGCGCGTGGCGATGGCTTGGCCGCGATCGCGCAGAGCTTGTTCCAAATCTTGGATGCGCGCGTTGGTAAAGTGCAGCGATAGCAATAACACCGCCACGATCAACGGCGCCACCGCTAAAAACAGGACTCTATTTTGTAGGTGCCAAGCGCGCATAAAAATATCTTACATTACTGTTACGGCATCGCCGGTATGGAGATGGCATTCCTTAGCCACACTAGCGCGATTCAGCGCGATTTCAACCAAGCCATTGGCATTTTCATACCAAAAAGGCGTGCCCGGCGATGCCTCGGTGAAGGTCCGGGCATATTTTACAATGACTTTACCCATGCGTAAGGTTTGATCCGAAGCAAGCTTTGCAGCGCGTATACCAGTAATAGCGTTGCCGTAATGATCGATATATAAAATAGCCGCTAAATCGTCCGGCCAAGGCGGCCCGTCAGGAGTGGTCAACGTGGTCGGCTCGGCATCCGCCATTTCGCCGCGCGCTAAACGCGCCGCCACCGGCGCAAACAGATCGCGTCCATGGAAACTAGCTGACAAGCGTGGCGCTTGCCAGCGGATGACATAGCATTCGCTGGCGGCCGCGCGCCGCGCCACAATGTGAAACAATCCATTGTCCGGACCGACGTACCAACGCTCATCGGCCTTAAGCATTACCGGCCGGCGCGGCCCGCCCACGCCGGGGTCGACGACGCCAATAAAAATCGTACCGACGGGAAATTCGCGCGTGTAAGCCGGTAATAAATACGCCGCCGCGCGAATATCGAAATTGGGTGCGGCGTGAAATAAATCGATGACGGGAAGCTGCGGCGCCACGCTGGCCAGAACCGCGTGCATTTGGCCGACGTAGGGATCGGCGACACCAAAATCGGTAAACAGGACGATCACAACCCGCATACCTCCTTTACGTACCGGCTTCATGAATAAAAAAGCCGGGCAAAGCCCGGCTTTTTTATTTTAATACAACTATCGGCGCGCTTACGCTTTAGCTGTGGCTTTTTTAGCCTTGGCGGTTTTTTTCTTCGGCGCGCTTTTCGGTTTCTTGGCCTTGGGTTTAGTTTTAGCCTTGGCTTCTGCAGCGGGCGCGGTTTCAGTTGGCGCCTCGGCCGGCGCCTTCACTTCTTGGCGCTCGGTCAATTGCACCAAGGCCATGGGCGCGGAATCGCCGGCGCGAAAACCGGTTTTTAAAATGCGCATATAACCGCCCGGACGGTCTTTAAAACGCACGCCGATGTCGTCGAACAACTTGCCGACCATCTCGCGATCGCGCAAGCGTGAGTACGCCAAGCGGCGGTTCGCTACGCTCGAAATCTTGCCAAGGGTGATCAAAGGTTCGGCCACGCGTCGCAGCTCCTTGGCCTTGGGCAGAGTGGTGACCATCTGTTCATGGCGCAGCAAGGAAACCGTCATGTTGCGAAACATGGCCTCGCGATGACTGCTGGTGCGATTGAGTTTACGACCGCTTTTTTGATGACGCATAATTAACCCTTGGTTAAATCTTTTTAGATACCCGAACTTTGCTCAGGAATCTTTTCCCGGTCTTTCAGGGAGGCCGGCGGCCAGTTTTCCAGTTTCATGCCCAAGGACAAACCGTGTTGTGCCAGGACATCCTTGATCTCGGTGAGCGACTTCTTACCGAGATTAGGCGTCTTGAGCAATTCGAACTCGGAGCGCTGAATCAGATCGCCGATGTAAAAAATGTTTTCCGCCTTCAAGCAATTGGCGGAACGCACGGTCAATTCCAGATCGTCCACCGGACGCAGCAATAACGGATCCATCTCCGGTTCTCTGCGTTCCTCGGCCTTAGCTTCGGGACTCTTGAGATCGATAAAAATCGAAATTTGATCTTGCAGAATATTGGCGGCGCGGCGCACGGCTTCTTCCGGATTGATGGCACCGTTGGTTTCGATATCCAGAACCAATTTGTCCAAGTCGGTGCGCTGCTCGACGCGCGCGTTTTCGACGGTGTAGGCAACGCGGCGAATCGGGCTGTAAGAAGCATCTAGTTGCATCATGCCGATGGAACGCGGCTCGGAGCCGGTACGCACCGTGACCGGTTCATAACCGCGCCCGCGATTAACCTTAAACTCCATGTTAAGCGTGGTTTCCTTGGTCAAAGTAGCAATCACTTGTTTCGGATCGACCACTTCGACGTCGTGTTCCAACTGAATATCGCCCGCGGTAACCACGCCCGGGCCTTTCTTGGAAAGCTTCAAGGTGGTTTCATTGCGGCCGTGCATACGCAAGGCGATGGTCTTGAGGTTGAGCAAGATTTCAATCACGTCTTCCTGCACGCCTTCCATCGCCGAATATTCGTGCAACACGCCGTCGATTTTTACTTCGGTGATGGCGCAGCCGGGCATGGAAGAAAGCAAAATACGCCGCAGCGCATTGCCCAGCGTATAGCCGAAGCCGCGTTCGAGCGGCTCGAGCGTGATCTTGGCATGGGTGGAAGAAAGCGTTTGCACATCGACCAAACGCGGTTTCAAAAACTCGGTCGCAGAACTCTGCATGCGGGCGTCCTCGTTAGATACTGGTTACTTCGAATAAAGCGCTACGACGAGACTTTCATTGATCTCCGCCGGTAAATCGTTGCGTTCCGGCACATTCTTAAACGTGCCTTTCATGGTGGCAATGTCCACTTCGAGCCATTCCGGAATACCGCGTTGACCCGCGGCTTCGAGAGAGGCCTTGATGCGTAACTGTTCACGCGAGGAAGTAGAAATCTCAATCTGATCGCTCGGACGAACTTGATAAGACGGAATATTGACGCGCTTACCTTTGACAAGAATGGCGTTGTGGCGCACTAATTGACGCGCTTCGGCGCGCGAAATGCCAAAGCCCATACGATAGACAACATTATCCAGGCGGCATTCAAGCATCTTCAACAAATCTTCGCCGGTCGAACCTTTGTGACGCGCGGCTTCTTTGTAATAATTTTCGAATTGGCGCTCGAGCACGCCATAGATGCGGCGTAATTTCTGTTTCTCGCGCAACTGCTTGCCGTAATCGGACAGACGTCCTTTCTGTTGGCCGTGTTGCCCTGGGGCATAGGCGCGTTTCTCCACCGGGCATTTCTCGGTAAAGCACTTCTCGCCTTTTAGAAAAAGCTTGCCGCCTTCACGCCGGCATTGACGACACTTGGAATCGGTATAACGCGCCACGAATGACCTCTTTATATTTCACTCACCGCGGAATGTTTGCGGTGAAAATTAATAACTAAACGCGACGTCGTTTCGCCGGCCGGCAACCATTGTGCGGCATCGGTGTAACGTCGACGATATTGGCGATTTCAAAACCTAACGCATGCAAGGCGCGAACCGCCGATTCGCGTCCCGGCCCTGGACCTTTTACGCGCACTTCCAAAGAGCGCAAACCGTATTCCTGCGCCGCGCGTCCGGCTTTGTCGGCTGCAACCTGTGCGGCAAACGGCGTGCTCTTGCGCGAACCTTTGAAACCGGCGTTGCCGCAAGTCGCCCAGGAAAGCAAATTGCCCTGGCGGTCGCAGATGGAAACGATGGTGTTGTTAAACGAAGCATGAATATGCACCACGCCTTCGGAAACGCTTTTCTTAGCGCGTTTCTTGGCTTTCGCAGGCGCCGCGGCGGTCGCGGCGGCGGCGTTGGTTTCAGGTGCTGCTGGAGGTGTTGTCGCCATAATTCAATATTCCTGTAATCAATCGCCTAACGGTTTGCCGGTACCGCGAATCACGCTCTTGCGCGGTCCCTTGCGGGTGCGGGCGTTGGTTTTGGTGCGTTGTCCACGTACCGGCAGGCCGCGACGATGACGCATGCCGCGATAGGTGCCAAGATCCATGAGCCGCTTGATGTTCATCGATACCTGACGGCGCAGATCGCCTTCCACGGTGACGCGCGCGACTTCGTTACGAATCTTATCGACTTCAGCGTCGGTCAGATCTTTCACTTTGGTCGACAGCGCTACGCCGGAAGCCGCGCAAATATGGCGCGCGCGCGTATTGCCGATGCCGTAGATCGATGTCAGTGCCACCCAGATATGTTTCTGGTTGGGAAGATTAATGCCTGCAATTCGGGCCATTTTCGCCTGTCTCCTAAAACCACCCTGGCGCGGGAAAACGCGCAAGGTTACTGATTTATCCGGTAAAAATCAAATTGATATGTGTTTCCTAGCCATCCGTGGCGCTACGCTTAATGACTTTGTTAAACCCCAGCCCGGCCTTCCGTGGCCGGGCGTTCGCCAGCGCGAGTGCCCACTGGACACTCGCGAAAACCCTGGCTCAGCCCTGTCGCTGCTTATGAGTCGGATCCGAACAAATCACGCGCACCACGCGTTTACGCCGCACGATCTTGCAGTTACGGCACATTTTCTTAACTGACGCCCTGACCTTCATGTCTGTCTCCTACATTACCTGGGCAGGCCCATGCCGCCCGTGAGATTCGCCTTTTTAAGCAGGCCCTCGTACTGGTGCGACATCAGCCGC
>JACQBD010000050.1 GCA_016194665.1 Gammaproteobacteria bacterium | reverse complement strand
TCGAGCAGCACATGCTCGGATTTCTATTCGGCGAAGGCGATATGGGCAAACTCCCGCCCGGCTTCCAAGCGCCGGGCAGCAAAAAATAATTTAATTTTTAAAATACTCGACGCTATCCGCGCGTCCGCTGGCATGAAAGTCGTCCTCATTAATCCCTACGAAATCGGCCGCCAACCCTTCGGCTTGGCAGAACCGGCGGCGTGGCTGGCGCGCGCCGGTTGCGACGTGCATTGTCTCGATCTGAGTTTACAGCGCCTCGACCCTGACGTACTGCGTGACGCGCGCATCATTGCGATTTATGTCGCGATGCATACCGCCACGCGCATCGCCATGGAAGCGATACCGCGCGTGCGCGCCATCGTTCCTAAAGCGCATCTCTGTGTTTATGGTTTGTACGCGCCGATGAATGAAAAATTATTGCGCGAGTTAGGCGTGGATACGATATTGGGCGGTGAAATGGAATCCGCTTTGGTTTCGTTGGCGGAACGTTTGCGCGCAGGTGACGGCCGAGTACAGACTGAACCGGTGGTAAATCTCGCCAAGATTGAATTCATCACGCCCGATCGCCGCGGCTTACCGGCGCTTGCGCGCTACGCGCATTTACAACTTCCGGGTGGCGGCCGTAAAACCGTGGGCTTCGCCGAAGGCACGCGCGGTTGCAAACATCTATGCCGCCACTGTCCGGTGGTGCCGGTATATCAAGGCATGTTTCGCGTGATACCGGTGGAAGTGGTCATGACCGACGTGCGCCAGCAAGTAGCAATGGGCGCGCAGCACATCTCATTCGGCGATCCGGATTTTTTAAACGGCCCGACGCATGCGCTAAAACTCGTCAACGCCTTGCACGCCGAATTTCCAGATATGACTTACGACGCCACCATCAAAATCCAACACCTCATCGATCATGCGCAAATGCTGCCGGTTTTGAAAAGCACCGGATGTTTATTTATCACCGCAGCGGTGGAATCGGTCGACGATCGCGTCCTGGAATTGCTGGCCAAAAATCACACGAATGAAGATTTTGCGCACGCCGTGACGCTGTGCCGCGCGGCTGACATTGCGCTCGCGCCTACTTTTGT
Source organism: Gammaproteobacteria bacterium (assembly GCA_016194665.1). Classification (GTDB taxonomy): domain Bacteria; phylum Pseudomonadota; class Gammaproteobacteria; order Acidiferrobacterales; family Sulfurifustaceae; genus Sulfuricaulis. The sequence goes on along the minus strand of JACQBD010000050.1, from coordinate 13,090 downwards.
CGCTTTCACGCCGTGGACCACGCTCGAAGGCTATATCGCGCTGCTCAAACGCTTACTCGAACTCGACTTAGTCGAGAACGTACCGCCGATTCAGTTGGCAATTCGCCTGTTGATTCCGCAGGGTTCCTTGTTGTTAAAGCTGCCGGATTTTTCAGCGCGTATCGGCGAGTTCGATGCCAAGCTTTTAGGCTTCCCTTGGAAAAATCCGGATGCGCGCGTCGACCGATTGCAGCACGCCATTCAAGAATGGGTGGCGCAGGCGGAAACGCAAAAATTAAATCGGCGTGAAATTTTCGCAGGTATTTGGAATTTGGCGCACGCCAGTTTGGGTATCGAGGCGCCTGAACTCAACGCCGTCGGCACGAGTGCGTCGATTCCGCGTTTATCCGAACCGTGGTATTGCTGCGCCGAACCGACGCATCAACAACTGCAAAGTTTTTAACATTTATTTGCGTTTTAGGTGCGCGCGTTTAGCCGGTCTTATTTCTGTTTCGAGCACTTCATCCATGGCCGCCAGGACTTGATGCGGGTCGGCGTGCTGTTTCAATGCCTCCGCTTCCGGATCGCGGCGATTTCTTACCATCGGTAAATCGGCTCGCAACTCTTCGATTAACTGAATAAGTTTGGTGCTCTTTTGTTCGGTCAAAAGATTAACTTGCAAATCCAGATGCGCGCGGTGCTCTTCCATTTTCGACAAACGATTTTGTTTTATCAAAACCACGATCGTCGTCAATAACGCACCCAGACTAATCAACCCTTCCAACCAAGTAAAAGGTACGGGATCGAATACCGGCCAAGCATATTGCGACGCGACCACGTTATAAAGCACCCATACAACAACTAGCAACAAGATATAACCGAGGAAAACAGGCCGGCCTATAAAACTACCGACCTCTTCGACCATCCGTTGCCAACGGTTGATCTTTTGATCTTCTTCGGCATAGAACCCGATGATCGACGAAATATTTTGGCCGATATGATCTGTCACGGACGGCGCGGCATGTGACTGTTTTTCTTTAGCGGGTTTTCCCGACATGAGAAATTTAAGCTGTGACCGAAGAAATCGACGTAACAATAAAACCGACAATTACGGATTTACCCGTTCACTCTGCGGCAAGGCCAGGATAGAAACGCCGCGCCCGGTATTTTTGGCGTTATACATGGCATGATCCGCCTGCTTCATCAATTCCTCATACGTTTGGCCATCGTCTGGATAAATCGCCGCGCCAATACTCACCGTTAGGCGAATCTCATGCCCGTCGATGATATAAGGCTGACCCAAGCGCTCATGCACTTCGGCCGCCAGCGCCGGCACGATATGCGGACTTTCAATTTCTTGCAGGACTATCACGAACTCATCGCCGCCATAACGACTGGCGGTGTCGGCGCCGCGAATACCCGCACTCAGGCGTTGAGCAACTTCTTGCAACAACTTATCGCCGTTAACGCGCCCCAAGGTGTCATTGACGCGCGTAAAATCATCTATGTTTAGCAATAAAACCGCGAGCGGTTTATGGCGACGCTGCGATTGCGGCAGCGCCTGATTGAGTCGATCCTCCAGCAAATGCCGGTTGGGCAAGCCGGTTAATTCATCGCGGTAAGCCAGGTAATAGCTTTGTGCTTCTTTTTTGCGAAGTTCCAGCAATTTTTGCTGCAAGCACACATTCCATTCAATCAAAATGTCGACTTGACGCTGTTTGTGCAACACCAGCTTGGACGGCTGCTTATATCTGACCACCGTGCGCGCTTGTTTGTGAGGCGTCGGTGCTGCATGCATGTGGCGCGCACCGGTTTTCTTAACCTCCATATTTTGCGCGGGCTTAAAATTATCGCCATGCAAAGTTTCAGGATGTTTGAGCGCCCGGTTAAGCATGTTACGCGCCATGGGAAATCTCCTAAACGCTGCGGTCAAAATTCTTCAACGAGCAATTAATTTAGACCGGTGTATGTTGAAAAAAATTCAAGTCGCTCCTACTTTTCGCTGGAGCCACGCTGCAAGCTCAAGAATGCCTTCCGCCTCATCGGTTTTTTGAGAAGCAGATAAATTTTCTGAGGCCGGCGCCTCGGCATCGTTAACAGCCGCCGAATTAACCTCGCCTACAGTGCTGCTGTCAGCGGTCGCAATTAAATCGGCATCATTCGCCGGTGCGCCGTTTGGATCGTCTGGATTTAAATCAAGCGCTTGCGAAAATGCCATACCATACTTTGCCATGTTCATCTCCTTGGCTAATGGGCTAACGTCAAGGATGAACTGCAAGGGAGTATCGAACAATCGAGAAAAAACTGTAAAGCATCGCGGGGGAATCACCGCAATTTGAAAATTAAATTTGGCTCTGTGAAAAAAGAGCAAAAACCCTACGAGTCTTCGCCCTATTTTAATAGTTGGATTAGGCGATAATATCTCCTCGATCTATTTGCCGCGGACGGCCAAAAGAACGCCACCCAGCACGATCGCTCCCACTCCCACCCAAACTGGCACATTGACTGTTTCTTTGTCCTTAATCGACAGTTCCAGCGGGCCTAATTTGGCGTCGTGGGTTTCCTTGGTAAAACTAAAACTTCCATAAGCTAATCCCAAGGCACCGAGGATTATTAATGCGATAGCCGCGATCTTGAAAGAATTCATAATATTGCTCCCTGCTCAACTACGTTTAGCGACGATACCGATGTCGTGAATCAAGGTACCACAGTTTCGTTGCCACACGCGCATTTTACGTCCGACAATAAACTGCATTTCTGCCGATATCGGCCCTTACTCACGCGTAGCGCGAGTAAGGGCCGCAATTTGTTACTTCTTCTTAGCCGCCTTTTACGCGCATGTCGTTCTTAACCGCGGCAACCCCTTTGACTTGCCGTGCTACTTCAACCGCTTTGTTGATATCGGTTTGAGAATTGACAAAGCCGCTGAGCTGCACCGTGCCTTTATAAGTCTCGACATTGATTTCAGTCGCCTTCAAGGTAGGCTCGTTAAAAATGGCTGTCTTTACCTTGGTGGTAATCAAAGCATCGTCGACATATTGACCGGTGCTCTCTTGTTTATTAGTGGGTGCGCAGCCGATAAACGACACCAACAGCACACCGAGCAGAAAGGTTATAAAACGGTTGTGAGAAATTTTCATGATCAAGCTCCTTAAAAAATAAATGATAAAGCTACAATTACCTTTACCTCATCGGCAAAAGATCCCTTTGACAAATCCGCACGGCATTTAACGGAAGCTCCTATTTGTGATAAAGCGATTTAGCACGCGCGATGCATCGATCCTTAACGTCGCCGGAATATTGATCGCATTTTTCTTTTTCCAGCTTGTAATTCGCATCGTTTGTGGCATTCGCTGCTTCATGACGCGCATCGTTCATGGCCTTGTTATTGCCGTCCGATTCCTCTTGTTTGCGCGCCAGCTTGGCGTCTTGCTCACTTTTGACTTTGGCGGCCTTGGCTTCTTTTAAACAAACATCTTTTTTATTTCCCGAGAAATCATCGCAACGTTCTTTTGCGACTTTGTAATCCGCGTCTATTTTAGTCTTGCGCGCATCGTAAGCCTCGCTTTCGGTGCCTTTGTATTGCGCCTCAGCATTCGCGATCGCCACCTTATGCGCGCCTTCTGCTTGCGCCACGCAAACATCCTTGGCGTTTCCGCTCAAGCTATCGCATTTCTGTTTTTCTACTTTTAAATCGGCTTCGGCTCGCGCTTTTGCGGCGTAATAATCGTCCTTGGAAATATTCGCCGCCCAGGCCGGTAAAGACAAACCGGTCATTAATACACAACCGACAAGCAACCGCTGAATATTTTTCATTTTCTTCTCCTTAGTGTTTGGGGTGTCAACATTTAGAAGTCGCGGGATAAACATGTCCCGTTATTCTTAAATTCAAAGATTAATAAAAAAATCCGTTAACGATGAAAAGTGACGTCGATTTCTGGCGCCGGTATCGCCGTCCAGTCATCGTAAAAAAATCGTCAGCCAAGCGGCCGATTCATCAAAATCAATTTATATTACGGCGGCTTTTTTTTGCGTTGGTAATGCCGTGTAACTCCTGAATTTTGCCTATGAGCTGCTCGCGTTTACCATCAATAATGTCCATGTCGTCTTGGCTGAGCACGCCCCACTTCTCGCGTAATTTTCCTTTCACTTGCTTCCAATTGCCCTGAATTCGATCCCAATTCATCGCCTCTAACCTCTCTGCCGAGCGTGAAGCTCGTCATTCTCTGCAAGCCAGCGGCCGGCATTACGCTGCGATCAAGTCCGGTAGCAGGCGATCAAATTCGTTTTTAACCACGGCATAACATTCACAGCTGCGGTCTTCAAGCCGGGGGCGATCGAGTACGGTGATATGACCGCGGTTATAACGAATTAAACCGGCGCTGCGCAGCTTGCCGGCGGCGTCGGTGATTCCTTCACGACGCACGCCCAATTTGTTGGCGATGAGTTCATGCGTGGTGGTGAGTTCGTTGGTGGGTGAGCGATCCAGATTCAGCAACAACCAACGACAAAGTTGCTGATCAACCGAATGATGTCGATTGCACACCGCTGTTTGCGTCATGTGCGTAATCAGCGCTTGGGTATAGCGCAGCAAAACGTGGCGTATCGAACTCGAACGATCGAATTCTTGTTTCAGCACTTGCTTGCTCAAGCGATAGGCATAACCGGCGGTTTGCACCATGGCTTGACTGGGCGCGGTTTCGCCGCCCATGAACAAAGAAACACCGATCATTCCTTCGCTGCCGACTACCGCAGTTTCCACGCACGCGCCGTCTTCGGTGACATACAACAGCGACACCACCGAGGTAGTCGGAAAATAAACGTGGTTTAACACCGCGCCGGCTTCGCACAGCACTTTGCCGACCGGCATTTGAATCAACTCCAAATGCGGCGCGATACGCTTGTAATCGGACGCCGGCAAGGCCGCCAGCAGGTGATTTTGTCGTTGGCTGTAGAGATCAATCATTGTTGCGCTCCTTATTAAAATATTCGGTGAAGTTAATTCCAGGCACAAACCCAAGGTCGTTGGCTGACTGCCGCCAGTGCGTCGAAGCCGCAGCCGTTAAATGGCTGGAGTTTTTTGGCGACAGAAATTCTTTGCAATGATGATCCGTTGACATCGCCGCCGATACCGGCGCGATAGGAGTTAATTGACAATTTCGACGTCCTGTCTTTTTAGCGTGATACATCGCCATGTCGGCGGCATGCAATAAAGTTTCAACATCCTGCCCATCGCTTGGATAGAGACCGATACCGATGCTGCCGCTGATGCTCAATTCATCGCGCCCGACACGAAAGGGTTCACGCAGAGTTTCAAGAATCTTTCCGGCGATGAGAGTGGCATCGTTGCTATCCGTCAACGCTGAAAGACTGACGACAAATTCATCCCCGCCCACACGCGCGACGCCGTCGCCTTCCCGCAAGCAACGTCGCAAACGAGTGGCGGTAATTTGCAACAAACGGTCGCCGATCTGATGTCCGAGCGAGTCATTGATATCCTTGAAATGATCCAGATCGATGAACAGCACCGCCACCTGATGGCCATGACGGCGCGCTTCGGTGATGGCTTGACTGACGCGTTCGCGAAACAAAATACGATTGGGCAATCCGGTAAGCCCGTCATGCAAAGCCAAGTGCTGCAAGTGGTTCTCTGCGCGCTTACGTTCGGTAATGTCGCGCGCGATCAGCGAGGCGCCCATCATCGCGCCATTTTTATTTTTAATCGGCGAAACCGTAAACGCGACAAAAATACGCCGACCATCTCGACGAACGCATTCCACTTCATGCGCATGTAGATATTCGCCGCGGGCGATACGCTCGATAAAAGATTGAGTGATTTCAGATTGATTCGCAGAGAACAAAATGGAAACCGGATTGCCGATCGCAGCCGCAGACGCAAAGCCGAAGAGACATTCGGCGGCGGGATTCCACGAAACGATTTTTCCCTCCAAGGATTGAGCAAGAATCGCTTCGCTGGTGGACTCCACGATCATCGCCAGCCATTGCTGCGATTTTTCCAAGCGTTGGCGCGCGGTTAAGTCATGCACACTAGCGGAAATTTCCGCTTCGCGCGGAGAATTAATTTCCTGGGCACGCGGCGCTAAAGGGACGACATTTTCATCCGTAAACATTCCGTTCTCTGCCTCATTAGCCGTTGTAATGTAGGCAGATAGAATGGACTTTTAGAGGGCCATCAACAATCGAGGTATTACCGCAAATTACTTCGGGGAAAGACCGGAATCTGCAGAGAAAAATTCCGCTCAAATACCAGAAAAGTGCGAATTGAATGTAAAAATTACAGGGAAATTATGGCTGGATTATCCCTCGGCGTATGGCGTAGCGCACCAGTCCCGCGGTTTCATGGATATCGAGTTTTTCCATGATGCGGGTGCGGTGCGATTCCGCGGTTTTAACGCTGAGCCCCAGTAACGACGCCACTTTCTTGGTGGTATTGCCTTCCGCGACTAATTGCAATACCTGGCGCTCGCGACCGCTTAGGGGATCGGAAGAATATTCGGATTTATTCAAATACGCTTGCACCACGACTTCGGAAATACCCGGGCTTAAATAAACTTCGCCGCGCGCGACTTGGGTGATGGCGCGCACCAGATCTTCGCGCGAGTGGTTTTTCATGACATAGCCGCGCACGCCGGCGCGCAAAGCTTCCAAAACATAATGGTCTTCGGTGTGCATGGTTAACAACATCGGTTTGGTGCGCGTGGACATTTTTAAAATTTCACGCGCGGCATCGAGGCCGTTCAACAGCGGCATCGCCAGGTCCAACACCGCGACATCCGGTGTGTGTTCGCGCGCCATTTTTACGGCTTGTTGTCCGTCCGCGGCTTCGGCCACGATTTCCAAGCCTTCCTTGCTCAATAAAGCCTTGAGTCCTTGGCGCACGATCGCGTGATCATCGGCCAATAAAATACGAATCGCCATTTTTACCCCTCTAAAGGTATTGACACTAACATTTCGGTTCCGCGTTGCGCCGATGAATTGATCTGCAAGCTGCCTCCCACTGCGTTAAGTCGTTCACGTATGGTAATCAGGCCTAAGCCACGTTGGCCTTTTTGCGCCAGCGTTTCCTGCACATTGAAACCGCAACCATTATCGCGAATAGCGCAATGGATTAAATACGGTTCGCGCGCAATCTCAACCATGGTGTGCGTCGCGCGCGCATGCTTGGCGGCGTTCATCAACGCTTCCTGCACAATACGATAAATCGTGGTTTCAATGGAAGCGGGAAGTCTGCCATTCGTCGTTCCTTCGGTAACGATCGCCAAAGCGGTGCGTTTGCTTATACCTTCGGCGAGGAATTCCAGCGCCGGTATCAGTCCCAAATCGTCCAACACCGTCGGGCGTAGTTCATGCGAAATACGCCGCAATTGAAATTCGATTTGATCCAAGTGGCCGCGCACTTCGCGCACGCGCGCGCTCATGTCCGAGGGCAGATCTTCCATTAAATCCGCCAGGGCGATGTGCACGGCGGCCAGCAATTGCGTGGCGTCGTCGTGCAACATATGCGCAATGCGTTTAGTTTCTTCTTCGAGGGTTTCATTCAACCGATGTAACGCACCATTAGCTTCGCGGTAGCTGCGATGGGTTATCTCAAATGGCGATAAACTTTCCATCAAGAATGCGTTCATGGTTTTAATTTGCTTGAGCGTATTTTCCTGGAATGATTTATTTTGACGCACAACTATCTTTGCAGCTTCGTCGTGCATCGCAACCATATCCAATATTCCCAATTCCTGGATGACGGCTTCGCGCCCTAACTCATAGGCTTGACGTAGGGCTCCCTCCCCTGCACCGTTCATATAATCCTGCAAAACCTCGGTATACCGCAAGGCCAATTTCTGCTCGCTTTTACGCACGCTGTTCATTCCAAGAATCGCCCCACTAACACTAAGGCATCGTCCGTTTGACGCCCAGAACGAGCCATAATGTCGTTGGCTAGCTGTTGGGGCGCTTGCTTTAAATTCAAGAATTGATCGAAATTTTCGCGCACGCCGTCGGTGGTGAGAATTAAGGTGTCTCCCGATTTAATAGGCAGCGTCGTGGGATAAACCCCGGCCAACTGATGCCCCAAAGTCCCTACACTTAATAGTAAAGATCGCGGTTGTGAAAGTGTATCCATCGCCAATAATTTTCCTTGCACATTTCCCACCCCCACCCATGTCATGATTTTTTTTATGTGATTAAATGAAGCCAAACTCATGACGACCCCGCGCGTGCCGCGCAAGGCTTCATGGCAACGTTGGATTAAAAGCCCCAGCGCTTCGGCCGGACTAGTTTGCAAAATCTCTTGAGTAATTCGTGATGCGCGTGCGGCTTCCACACCGTGTCCTACTCCATCTATTGCCGCCACTAAAACACCTCCGGCAAATGACGCCACCATATGTTGATCACCGCATTCTTCTTGGCCGGGCATGGTGAAGACCGCCACCCCTAAATCCAAAGCCGGCCGGGTTATCGTTTCCATTTTTTCACCGTCACGATGGTGCCGTTACCCGGACGCGAATCGATTTTAAATTCATCCATCAGCCGGCTTACACCCGGCAAACCCATGCCTAAGCTGCCGGAGGTCGAATACCCCAGGCGCATCGCTTGTTCAAGATTGGAAATTCCTGGCCCCTTATCGCGCGCCGTCACGACAATCCCACACGGCTCGCTCTTGTGTAAAACACTTAAAATAATTTCCCCTTCCTTAGCGTAGAGAATAATGTTGCGCGCTAATTCCGAAATCGCCGTGGCGATCAAGGTCGCGTCGGTATTGCTAAATCCCAGCTCGACCGCAAGCGCGCGCCCGCTTTGACGAGCGGCCACGACATCCATGTCGACGCGGATAGCTATCCGAGTTTCATCCATCGCGCGGGTTGCTCACTTTCTTTATTGTCTTTAAATCTAAATACGCCAATCCTTCTTCCAAATCCAAAGCCGTCGCCACGCCCTCCAACGTGAGCCCCAATTGCACCATAGCAAACGCCACTTCCGGCTGGATGCCGACGATGACCGTGGTCGCGCCGCGCAGCTGAATCATGTGCACCAAGTCGCGCAGCGTGCGCGACGCGAAGGAATCCATGACATCCAACACCGTGACGTCGACGATGACGCCGCGCGAACGAAAGGTGCTGACCTTAGCCACCAACGCATCGCGCAACTGCATGAGATCGGCATCCGACAGCGCCGACTGAATCGAAGCGATCAGATAAGCGCCTTGCTTCAGAATAGGAACTTGCACCAGAAATTCTTCCTCTTCCTAGGGTTGTTGAATCGCCGCCACATCACGCACCGACACGACTCTGTAACCCAATAAACGCTCGGCTTCTTCGATGCCGCCCTGAAGATCGCCGACCGTGTTCATCTTGCTGAGATCCACGCCGATGTTCACCAGGGTTTGCGAAATTTCCGGCGACAGGCCGGTGACGATCACGGTCGCGCCCAAAAGCCGCGAAGCTTCGACCGTCAACACCAAGTGATTGGCGACGTTCGAGTCCATGGCGGCGACACCGGTGATGTCGATCACCACCACCTTGGCGCGGTTGGTGCGGATCGCGCGCAAAAGTTGTTCCGTCAATTGGCGCGCGCGGTGCGGATCGATCAAACCGATGATAGGAAGAATCAACAAGCGCTCGCGCACTTGCAATACCGGCGTGGACAACTCGCGTATCGCTTCCTGTTGATCGCGAATCGTGCGTTCGCGCTCTTGCACGAAGCCGACCGCCACGGTGATGGCGATACGATTGGCCGCCGGCTCATACGCGTCGAGAATACGATTGAGTTTGTCGAAGTCGCCTTGGTATTTGGCGAACAAAGAACGCGCCAGCACGTCACGCAACAGCAACACGATGCCGACGACTTCGTGCGTTTCCACACCGCGCGGAATAATACGTTCGGATAGATTACGCGAATAGGCCTGCAAGGCTTCCAAGGTGCCGGTTTCGAGCGCCTCGACGTAGTTGTCGTACACCGACGTGGCTTCGGCGAAGATTTCTTCCTTGCTCATCGCCATCAATAACTGCGCTTCGGTAATACGCCGCGCCCATTCTTCGCGCAACTGCGTGCGATTTTGGCGCAGATGCGCCACCAGTTCGCTGAGCAACTGATCAGGGGTGTGCGCCACAGTCGAGCGCGTCGATGTGTGATGATCGGAATTTTTTCTCACAAACGCTCCTGAATAATATAAAAAGAAAACAGCTTTTTTATTAAATTAAAAACTGCTTCTAACTATCCAGTTAAACCATGCAGAGTCAACCAGGTGAATCCCCTAAAAAAGGTCTAGGAAAGTACTTGTGGTAAAAAAAATTGGATTGATGTTTGTTCTTGAAATAAAGGACTTAAATGTTGTTTACAAAAACTTGTAGGAGAAAAACTTGATGCAGTGAGGGGCAACATTTGCCAAATTAAATGCAAAAAGCTTGAAACACGAGATGAGATGCTGCGCACGAATGTAGCCAGCAGGCGCGGGCAAGCAAGCTGTTTGTGAGCAGCTTTGTATTGAAGGACGCTTTAGGAAGAGTTTACCACCGCTGACTTTTAAATCTGCGCCACCTGCAAAGATGGCGGAGAGGGAGGGATTCGAACCCTCGGTACGCTTTTAGACGTACACACACTTTCCAGGCGTGCTCCTTAAACCGCTCGGACACCTCTCCGTATTTTTTACCTCTGACTACTCATCGCGAACGCATGTGGCTGGTTGGCGCCCTTTACGTATTGGCATCGCGCTCGCTTCGTCGCTAACCCGCTCGAAGCCGCAAACGAGATGCAAAACCATTTTTCTGTTGCGCAGAAAAATGGCGGAGAGGGAGGGATTCGAACCCCCGTGGCGTTTCCGCCCATCTGATTTCGAGTCAGCGCCGTTGTGACCGCTTCGGTACCTCTCCGGGCCGGCTATTATACCCATGCGCGTTATTTGAGCCACACAAAATCCCGCGTGACAATCCGCTTTTGCTGCACTAGGTTTAGGTCTATGGATCGGCCCGCCTTGAATCACAGCGCAGCAAAGTTTCACCTGGCATGCCAAATCGGGCGTTTGGCGCTACTAGCGTTGCTGATTCCCGCCCTGTTGTCCTGTTCTTTTTTCGAAAATAACAAGTTGCGCGCGGTGAAATCGGCGGGTGAATTGGTGGTGCTGACGCGCCTAAGCCCTACCACTTATTACGCCACGCCGGACGGCCCAGCGGGTTTCGAATACGACTTGGTGCGCGGCTTCGCCGATTACCTCGGCGTGAAGCCGCGATTCATCATCGCCGAAAAATTCTCCGACATTCTTCCGCGGCTCATTAAAGGTGAAGCCAACATGGCCGCCGCCGGCATTACCGACACCGAGTCGCGGCGCAAATTAATTCGCTTTGCGCCCTCTTATCAAGAAATTAGCCAGCAAGTCATTTATCGCTTAGGCAACAATCGTCCGGCATCGGCGCAAGAATTAATCGGCCGACAGATTGAAGTGCCGGCCGGCACCAGCTATGTAGAACGCTTGAACGAACTCAAGCAAGAGTATCCAGAACTCAAATGGAATGAGGTGGATAAAGACAGCGAACAATTGTTACAAGCGGTATGGGAAGGCTTGCTTGAAATCAGTATCGCCGATTCCAATGTCGTGGCGATTAACCGGCAATATTTTCCCGAGCTGCAGGTCGCTTTTACGATTCAAAAACCGCAATCCTTGGCCTGGGCTTTTCCGCTGAGCGAAGACAATAGTCTTTACGAAGCCGCCACTAAATATCTGGAAAAAAAACGCGCTTCCGGCGAATTGGCGCAATTGATCGATCGTTATTACGGCCCCGCCAGTCAATCGAATTTTATCAATATCAGCGTTTATAAAGTGCGTCTGCGCAATCGCCTGCCGCAATATCAGTTAATGTTTGAGAAAGCCGGTAAAGATTTCAACCTCGACTGGCGTTTGTTAGCCGCGATCGGTTATCAAGAATCGTACTGGGATCCGCTGGCGACTTCGCCTACCGGTGTGCGTGGACTCATGATGTTGACCAAAGAAACCGCGGAAGAACTGGAAATCATCGATCGCCTCGATCCGACGCAAAGCATCGATGGCGGTGCGCGTTACTTTAGCGGCTTGCTGGAACGCATACCCATCGGCATCACCGGACCGGATCGCATATGGATGGCGCTCGCGGCCTATAACATCGGCATCAGTCACTTGGAAGACGCGCGGATTCTGGCGCAAAAGAAAGGCCGCGATCCGAATAAATGGAGCGACGTCAAAGACAGCTTGCCGCTGCTGGCGGAAGAGAAATGGTTCAGCAAAACCAAATACGGTTATGCGCGTGGATACGAGGCCGTGGGTTTCGTTAACGGCGTGCGGGTTTCGTTAACGGCGTGCGCACTTATTATGACGTGCTGGTGCAAAGCGATGAAGAAGAAAAAACCAAACGCCGGCCGGCGGCGCTGGGCCTAAAGGCACCCGCGATTTAAAAATATTAAAATGTAGGTTGGGTTGAGCGCCAGCGAAACCCAACAAACGACGAGTAATATTTCGTTTGGGCATCGCATACAGCCCAACTACATTTCTAAAAGCACCGGCGATTTAAATATTAAATGTAGCTTGGGTTGAACGCCGTGAAACCCAACATGTCGATGTGATTATATTTCGTTGGGTTTCGCTGGCGCTCAACCCAACCTACATTCTTATCTTTAAGCGTTGTAGGTTTATTTTACAGCGCGCCGCGATGCAAAAAACTTGCGCAATACTTCGCTGCACTCTGGCTCCAATACTCCGCGCGTGATTTGCGCGCGATGATTCAGCTGCGTCGTTTCCAATAAATTAAACACGCTGCCGGCGGCGCCGGTTTTAGGATCGGCGGCGCCATACACCACGCGCGCGATGCGCGCGTGCACGATTGCGCCGGCGCACATGCCGCAAGGTTCAAGCGTGACATAGAGTGTGGCGCCGGGAAGTCGATAATTTTTCTGGCGTACGGCGGCGGCGCGCAGCGCCATGATTTCCGCGTGCGCCGTGGGATCGTGCGTGACAATGGGTTGGTTCCAGGCTTCGCCGATGATTTCGCCATCGAGCACGATTAGCGCGCCAACCGGCACTTCGCCGGCCTCTTGCGCATGCCGCGCCAAATCGAGCGCGCGGCGCATGTAG
>JACQBD010000049.1 GCA_016194665.1 Gammaproteobacteria bacterium | reverse complement strand
TAAGTTCCGGGGCCGGGCAAAATCGCTGGGTAATCGAGCAACATTTGCGCGGACGGATGCGCTTCTTGTGCCAACGGATGTTCGCGACTGACGACGATATCCAGCGGATCATCCCAAATTTTTTGCATGCGTAATGACGCCAATTTGGCCGGCGGTAGTGTCACCACCGCCAGTTCGAGGTCGCCTTTCGCCACCGCCATGCAGGCTTTTTCCGAATCCATGAAACGTAGATTAAGCCGCACTTGTGTGTACCTTTCATGAAATTTTTTTAACGGGCCGGGCAGACGATGCAAGCCGACGTGATGGCTGGTGGCGAGCAACAGTTCTCCGGATATAGCGCCCGAGAGATTGGCGATGCCGCGCTTCACGTCTTCTAGTTCTTTGAGCACAAAGCGCGCGCGCAGCAGCAATGCTTCGCCGGATTCCGTCAGGCGGATGCCGCGGCCGATACGATCGAATAAACGCGCACCCAGCTGTTTTTCGAGCGCCGCGATTCTTTTACTAATCGCCGGTTGGGTCAGGAAAATCCGCTCCGCCGCACGCGAAAACGAGCCCGTTTCGGCTACCGCCATAAACGCTTGTAGGGCAGATATATCCATAACTTAATAGAATAGGTTATATGAGAAATATGAATTTGTGTTATTTATATAGCTTGCCTAAGATTTGCGCAATCACTGAGTTACTCCGGCGGCATTTATGGCAGCGAAGACTTTATACGACAAGCTCTGGGACGCGCACGTGGTGCGTCAAAACGACGACGACACCTGTCTGCTTTATATCGACCGGCATTTGGTGCACGAGGTCACCAGCCCGCAGGCGTTTGAGGGGCTTAAATTGGCGCACCGGAAAGTGTGGCGCGTGGACGCGAATCTCGCCACCGCCGATCACAATGTGCCGACGACGCAGCGCGCCCGCGGCATTAGCGATCCGGTGTCGCGTTTGCAAATCGAAACCTTGGATCAAAATTGCCACGAACATCACATCACCGAGTTTGGCATGAACGATCCGCGCCAAGGCATCGTGCACGTGATCGGCCCGGAGCAGGGCGCGACCTTGCCAGGGATGACAGTGGTGTGCGGCGATTCGCACACGTCCACGCACGGGGCCTTCGGTACTTTGGCATTCGGCATCGGCACTTCCGAAGTCGAACACGTACTCGCGACGCAGTGCTTGATCCAAAAAAAATCTAAGAACATGTGCGTGCGCGTCGAAGGCCAGATTCCCTTAGGCGTCACCGCGAAAGACATGGTGTTGGCGATCATCGGCAAAATCGGCACTGCCGGCGGCAACGGTCATGCGATTGAATTCGCCGGCAGCGCCATCGAACAACTTAGCATCGAAGGCCGCATGACGGTCTGCAACATGGCGATTGAAGCCGGCGCGCGCGTCGGCATGATCGCCGCCGACGATAAGACCGTGGAATATTTTCGCGGCCGGCCGTACGCGCCGAAGGGCGACAATTGGGACGCGGCGGTGCAGGCATGGCGCGATTTGAAAACCGACAGCGGCGCGACATTCGATAAAGAAGTTGTGTTGAATGCCGCCGACATCAAACCGCAAGTGACTTGGGGCACGTCGCCCGAGATGGTGGTCGCGATTGACGGTAATGTGCCCGACCCGGAAAAAGAAAACGATTCGACCAAACGCACCGGCATGCAACAAGCCTTAAAGTACATGGGGCTTAAGTCGGGAACGCCGATTCGCGATATTCGCTTGGATAAAATTTTTATCGGCTCGTGTACCAATTCGCGCATCGAAGATCTACGCGCCGCAGCCAGTGTCGTCAAAGGAAAAAAAGTGGCATCGACAATCAGTTTGGCTTTGGTGGTGCCGGGCTCGGGCTTGGTGAAAACCCAAGCCGAGAAAGAAGGCCTCGACCAAATTTTCAAAGCTGCGGGCTTCGAGTGGCGTGAGCCGGGTTGCTCCATGTGTTTGGCGATGAATGCCGATCGCTTGGAGCCGGGCGAACGTTGTGCTTCAACCTCGAATAGAAACTTCGAAGGCCGTCAGGGTGCGGGTGGCCGCACACATTTGGTGAGTCCGGCGATGGCAGCAGCGGCGGCGATTGCCGGGCATTTTGTAGATGTTAGAGAATTAAATTGAAATGGACAGGATTTACAGGATTAACTGGATTCAGAATAAATTGAATTTTCTTTTAATCATGTAAATCCTGTAAATCCTGTTAATCCTGTCTAAATTTATTTTTTTAAATTATTAAACCACTATGCAAAAATTTGAAAAACTAACCGGCTTGGTGGCGCCGCTCGATCGCGCCAACGTCGATACCGACGCCATCATTCCCAAACAATATTTGAAATCGATCAAGCGTACCGGTTTCGGTCCGAGTCTTTTCGATGCTTGGCGTTATCTCGATCCCGGTGAACCCGGAATCGATCACAGCAAGCGCCGTATCAATCCGGCTTTTATTTTGAACCAAGCGCGTTACCGCGGCGCGCAAATTTTGTTGGCGCGCGATAACTTCGGTTGCGGTTCGTCGCGCGAGCACGCGCCGTGGGCGCTGATGGATTATGGCTTTCGCGTGATCGTCGCGCCGAGCTACGCGGATATTTTTTACAACAATAGTTTTAAAAATGGATTATTGCCGATCGTGCTCAAAGCCGATGCCGTGGATCGCTTATTTAAAGAAACCGAAGCCACCGCGGGTTATTCGTTAACGATAGACTTGGCGGCGCAAACCGTGACCACGGCTTCCGGCGCGGAATTTAAATTTGATATCGACGGTTTTCGTAAACATTGTTTGTTGAATGGCTTGGACGACATCGAGCTGACCTTGCAACACGTCGCGGAAATTCGCGCGTATGAACAACGCCGCCGCCAACAAGCGCCGTGGTTGTTCGCCGACAAGGCCGGCGCATGACGCAGAAAATCGCGGTCCTGCCGGGAGACGGCATCGGTTTGGAAGTCACCGCCGCAGCGGTGAAAGTATTGGAACGCTTGCGCGCGGATTTCGGCTTAAAAATAGAGCTGGAATCGGCTCCTGTGGGCGGAACGGCGTATACCGCACACGGCCATCCTTTGCCGGAATCGACTTTAAAACTCGCCAAGCAGGCCGATGCGGTGTTGTTGGGCGCTGTCGGCGGACCGCAATACGACGAGCTGCCGCGCGAACTGCGTCCGGAAAAAGCGTTGTTGGGTCTGCGCGCCGAGCTGAAACTTTTTGCCAATCTTCGTCCGGCGATTCTTTATCCGCAGTTGGCGTCGGCATCCAGTCTCAAACCGGAATTGGTCGCGGGCTTGGATATTCTCATCGTGCGCGAATTGACGGGCGATATTTATTTCGGCGAACCGCGCGGCGTGCGCACGCTCGCCAACGGCGAACGCCAAGGTTTCAACACCATGCTGTATGCCGAGCATGAAATCGAACGCGTCGCGCGCGTGGCCTTCGATGCCGCGCGTAAGCGCAGCAAGAAATTATGTTCGGTTGAAAAAGCCAACGTGTTAGAAACTTCGGGCTTGTGGCGCGAAGTAGTCGTGCGCGTGGCCAAAGATTATGCCGACGTGGAGTTGAGCCATATGTATGTCGACAACGCCGCGATGCAATTGGTGCGCGCGCCGAAACAATTCGACGTGATCGTGACCGGCAATATCTTCGGCGATATCTTGTCGGACGAAGCGGCGATGTTGACCGGCTCGATCGGCATGTTGCCCTCGGCGTCACTCGATGCAGCCAACAAAGGCATGTACGAACCGATTCACGGTTCGGCGCCGGATATCGCCGGCAAGGGCGTGGCCAATCCCTTGGCGACGATTTTATCGGTGGCAATGATGTTGCGTTACACACTCAACGCCGCCGTCTTGGCCGACAAAATTGAAAAAGCGGTAGCGACCGTGCTCGATCAGGGTTTGCGCACCGGCGATATTTATACGCCGGGAACGAAAAAAGTCGGGACCGTGGAAATGGGCAATGCCGTGGTCGCGGCCTTGGTAAAATAATTTTCGATAAACGAATATTGAAACATTTGGGGTAAGACGATGAAGCAAGTGGGTTTAGTCGGTTGGCGCGGAATGGTGGGATCGGTGCTGATGGGGCGCATGCAGCAAGAGCGCGATTTCGATTTGATCGATCCGGTTTTTTTCACCACCTCGCAAGTGGGCGGCAAAGCGCCCGCGATCGGTAAAGACGTTCCGCCGCTCAAGGATGCCAAAAGTATCGACGAGCTGAAACGCATGGACATGATCATCACCTGTCAGGGCGGCGATTATACCAGCGAGATTTTTCCGAAACTGCGCGCCGCCGGATGGAAAGGTTACTGGATCGATGCCGCCTCGACACTGCGTATGAACGACGATGCGGTAATTATTCTCGATCCGGTCAATTCAGCTGTCATCCAACAAGCGCTCGCCAAAGGCGTGAAGAATTACATCGGCGGCAATTGCACCGTGAGCTTGATGCTCATGGCGCTGGGTGCGCTGTTCCAAAAAAATTATATCGAATGGATGAGCGCCATGACTTATCAAGCCGCGTCCGGTGCCGGCGCGCAGAACATGCGCGAGCTGCTCAAACAGATGGGCGAGGTGCACTTGGCGGCGAAAGGATTGCTCGACGATCCGGCTTCAGCGATTCTCGATATCGATCGTGAAGTGGCTGGCACTTTGCGCGATGAAAATTTTCCCACGGCGCAATTCGGCGTGCCGCTCGCAGGCAGTTTAATTCCGTGGATCGATAAAGAATTACCGAACGGTCAAAGCCGCGAAGAATGGAAAGGCCAAGCCGAGACCAATAAAATTTTGGGCCAGGAAAAAAAGCCGGTTCCCATCGACGGTTTGTGCGTGCGCATCGGCGCCATGCGTTGTCATAGTCAGGCCTTGACGATCAAACTCACGCGCGACATTCCGCTCGATGAGATCGAAGGCATGATTAAAGAATCCAATGAATGGGTGAAGGTCATTCCAAATAAACGCGACATCACGATTAAAGAACTCACGCCCGCGGCGGTGACCGGCAAACTCACGGTGCCGGTGGGACGTCTGCGCAAACTCAGCATGGGCCCGCAATTTCTCGGTGCTTTTACCGTGGGCGATCAGCTGTTGTGGGGTGCGGCTGAACCCCTGCGGCGTATGTTGCGTATTGTGTTGCAAGCTAAATAACAGGCGATATTGTTCTATTGCGGTCGCTGCCGCCAAGGACTATACAAAAAGAGAGGTTCACGTTAGGAGCCGATTTAGATTGGGGTTTAAAGCTTATTTCACCTGCGTTTTATGAGATCGTCCATTTTGGCCAAAAATATGGCAATGGGCCATTTCTCTACTGCGGAAAATCTGGTAAAAAACCATCTGTACGCTATAGTTAGTTGAGATTTGTAAAAAGTATTGCTATTTATTTACCTAACTCCCGGTCTTATAAGGCTTTAGCTAAGGAAACCTGTTGATTACAAGAGGGGTGTGCAGGATGTATCCGAACAGGAGCGGAATGGCGCTGTTTTTACGCTGGATCCTAGTGTTTAGCTTGGCGCTATTTCCAATTGCCAGCCATGCGCTCGCGCTGGGAAAACTTAAAGTACTTTCTGCGCTTAACGAGCCGCTCAACGCGGAAATTGAATTCACGTCGGTTACCGAAAAAGAATTAAAAGGTTTCGTTGCCTCGCTCGCCGCACGCGCCGATTTCGATGAAGCGGGCATAGAGCGTCCGCCGTTTCTTTCGCAAATTAAATTCATGGTCGCCAAGCGCACCGACGGCCACCATTACTTGCAGCTGCGTACCGACGAACAAATCGACGAACCGTTTCTACATTTTTTATTACAAGTGGAATGGCCGGGCGGTAAATTGGTGCGCGAATATACCGCGCTGATCGATCCTCCTTACAAAGTCATGGGCAAAGCCGCGCCCGTGGAAACACCCGTCATCGAGGCGCCGAAGCCAGCGCCCGCTCCAGAGGCGCAAGCCGCAGCACCATCTGCTTCTGCTCCTGTGCCGACCCCCGAGGCCGTGCCTGGCGTGAAGCCACAGGAAGAAATTCCTCCCGTGGCCGCCGCCAAGCCGGAAGAATTAAAAACTCCTGAACAAACTGCTCCTACAACAACCGAACCACCCAAAGAAGAAACCAAAACCGAGTCAGCACCTGCTCCCGAAGCCGCCGCGCCGGAAAAACCGCTCGGCCCACCGGTTTCTGCTGAGCAAACTCCCAGTGCCAGCACTGAAGAATCCGCCGCTCCCAAAGTAGAACCGTTGGAAGCCGCACCCAAAATCGAAACGGCTCCGGAAGCAGCTGCACCGCCTCCCGAAGTTGCCGCCGAAGAAAAACCCGCGCCAGTTCCCGAAGCCGCGCCCGCTACGGTAATGTCCGAATACAACGTGAAGAAGGGCGATACCGTATGGGTCATTGCCGATAAGACACGCGCCGGCAATAAAGATGTCAGCGTCGAACAAGTGATATTGGCGATTTATCGCACCAACAAAGATGCGTTTTTCGGCAACAACGTCAACAATTTGAAAGCCGGCAAAATTCTTAAGTTGCCGGAACGCGAAGAGGTTAATAGCGTCGCCGGTCCGCAGGCGCGGCGTGAGTTTCGCGCGCAATATAACGCTTGGCAGGAATATAAATTGAAATTGGCCGCGGCCAGCGGTGCCGTCAAACTTACTGAGGCCGCGACTCCCGCGCCGGCAGTTACCGAGACAAAACCGCCCGTGCCCGACACCGCGAAAAAACCAGCGGTAAAACCCGCGGAGAGTGTGCCGCCCGTGGCGGAGAAAAGCCGTCAAGACGATTTGCTTAAGATCGTGCGCAATACTTTGCAAAAAGAAAAGAGCACGCCCGACAAAAATGTGGCAGAAAAAGAATCCGCTAAAGAATCCGGCGCCAATGAGCGCCAGGCTTTGGCTGACCGCGCCGCGACCTTGGAAGAGTCGCTAGAATCCAAGCGCCTGGAAAATAAAGAACTGAGTGAAAAAATCGGCTTAGTGCGCTCGCAACTCAAGAAAGAATCGCGTCTGATCGAATTAGAAAATCAAAGTTTGGCGCAACAGAAAAAACCAGCGGAAACTAAACCCGCCGAAACGCCGGTGAAGCCTGCCGACAAACCAGCGGCGGTCGCGCCGTCGCCGGAAAAATTGGCCAAGCCTGAAGAACCGATGAAAGTAGAGCCGTTAGCGCCGGCGCCGAAACCTGCGCCAGCGCCAACCGCCGCGCCGAAGAAGAGAGCTGCGCTGCCACCGCCGCCGGTCCAGGAAGAAAAGGGATTTTTAGCGACATTGCTGGAAGCCATACAGAGCGATTTATTAGTGCCGGTGCTCATTGGCGTCGTGGTGCTCGTGAGCGGCGGTATTGCCTTGATATATTTCCGCCGGCGCCAAAAATCCATCGCTGAGTTTGAAGAAAGTATTTTATCCGCCGACGCCATCAGCACCGATCAACCGGCGACTACCGGCAACGTTAACAGCCAGCAGAAGCAAGCCGTGACTACCGGTGGCGATACGTCGTTCCTGAGTGACTTTAGCCAGGGCGGTATGGGTAATATTCATACGGATGAAGTCGATCCGATTGCCGAGGCTGAGGTTTATCTGGCTTACGGACGCGATGAAACGGCGGAAGATATTCTCAAAGAAGCCGTGGTCAAAAATCCAGATCGCCAAGAATTGAAATTGAAACTGTTGGAAATTTATCATCAGCGTAACGATGTCTCCGCGTTCGAGACTTTGGCGGAAGAGCTGTATGCCGCGCTCGGCGGCCGTGGCGGCAAGATATGGGAAAAGGTCGAGGAGATGGGCCGCAAGCTCAATCCGGAAAATCCGATGTTCCGCGGCGGCGCACCGGCCGCGGGCGGCGCACCCAAACCGAAACTGCAGACCACAGCCGCGCGACCAGCAACGCCGACGATGGATACACAAGTGAATGCGCCGCCACCCGCAGCGGCTCCTTCCTCTAAAACTGAAATTGTCGGTGGCGTTGATTTCGACACGGGGATGCCAAGCGCTAGCGGCGGTAATACCGATTCGTTCGATATCGGTGGGATGGAAGACACGCATGCGCCCGCGGTCGAACCTAAAAATGCCGGCAAAGCGGATAGCGGTTTAGATTCGCTGGATTTTGGAGCGCCTGCAGATAGTGGTTTGGATTTCGATATCGGCGCTAAAGATGATTTGGGCGGACTTGATGGCGCGGCCCCGTCTGCAGCGGCGCATAATGAAATTAAATGGGAACCCGAAGGCACGCCGGTTGCCGAGGCAGAAGCTCCTGCCGCGGGCAATGGCGAAAATTCAGCGCAATGGGACGAAACCGCCACCAAGCTCGATCTCGCCAAAGCCTATATCGATATGGGTGACGCCGAAGGTGCGCGCAGTATTCTGCAAGAAGTCATGGCCGAAGGCAGCGATGCGCAGAAGAAGCAAGCCCAGGAACTTTCTACGCAGATTGGCTAAAAAATTGGACAGGATTAACAGGATTTTTATGTAAAAGCTTTAATCCAATAAATCCTGTTAATCCTGTCCATTTTTTTTAAAATCTGCGCTTAAAATAAATTTCCGCGCCACGCGTCAAGCCAGTCTTGCCTTCGATGCCGACGTAACCATCGACGTCGACGGTTAAATCGATTCCCAGAAAACCACCGGCGCGCGTCGCGCGGCTGAAATTAAGCGTGTGATTGATATTTCCGCTGGCGCGTTCCTGACCGTCGACGTAACCGTAATTTCCTCCACCATACATACGCCAGCGGGGTGCGAGCTTAACTATCGCGCCGATTTGAGCATGCGGTTCCGACCAGTCGATCACCACCGTTTGTGTGGCGGTTTTATTGTCGACTTTCTGATAGGTGTAGTCCAAGGCGTAGAACAACGCCGCGCGCGCCGTGGTGAAAAAAATACCCTGCGCCGAAAAACCTGCATGATAACCATCAAGCTCGATGCCGGCGGTCACGGGATTATTGTTTTGTGTCACGTAAGCGGAGCCGCCGAACATGCCTAAAGTTATAGAGGAGCTGATTTTTTCGCGCCATGAAATACCGATCCACCGATTCACGGTGTCATAACTTTGAGCGCCGTAATCGAACGGCGCTTTGTTTTGGGTAAAGCGCAGAGAAAAATCCAATACCTTATTATCCTTTCCTGGTATTAAGGGGCCCGCTGCGTGGGCCGAGCTTGAGATGATTAAGAGAAAACATATAACGAATGGCGCCCTCATTTTTTACTTACCCGGTCATAAATAAAAAAAGTATAAGCGTGCGGATTTTTTTCATCTGCGGGGTGCGCTTCGCGGCTAATCTCCTGCCATTGCGCATTATCAAATTCTGGAAAAAAAATATCGCCGCGAATATGTGCGTGCACGCGCGTAAGATACAGGCGGTCAGCGCGCGCCAGCGCTTGGCGATAAATTTCGGCGCCGCCGATGACAAAAATTTCCAAATCGTTTTGGACCGCGGCAAACGCCTCTTCTAATGAATGCACTATCAGGCATCCGGGCGCGCAGTAGTTAAGATTGCGGGTAATAACGATGTTGGTGCGATCGGGCAGAGGTTTGCCGATGGATTCGTAGTTGCGTCGTCCGAGAATAACGTGATGGCCGCTGGTGAGCTGCCGAAAGTGTTTGAGATCGGCCGGCAAGCGCCACGGCAGGGTGTTGTCGACGCCGATCACCCGATTCTCGGCCATGGCGGCGATCAAGGACACGCGCACAGCGCGATGCACGCGGTTTACACCGCCACCGGCGCTTTGATGGCGGGATGCGGATCGTAATTCAACAGCTCGAAATCGTCGAAGTCGAATTCAAAGATGGATTTTTTTTCCGGGTTTAAACGCATCGACGGCAAAGGTCGCGGGTCGCGTGCGAGTTGTGTGCGTGCTTGTTCGAGGTGATTGAGATAAAGATGGGCGTCGCCCAGGGTGTGTACGAATTCGCCCGGTTTGAGTCCCGTGACTTGCGCGATCATCAGCGTCAGCAACGCGTACGAAGCGATGTTGAATGGCACGCCTAAAAAAATGTCGGCGCTGCGTTGATACAGCTGGCATGAGAGCCGGCCTTGCGCTACGTAAAATTGGAACAGCAGGTGACAAGGCGGCAGCGCCATACGCTCGATCTCGGCGACGTTCCAAGCGCTGACAATGAGCCGGCGCGAATCGGGATTTTCGCGGATCTGACGAACCACTTGCGAAATTTGATCGATATGTTTTCCATCCGTGGTCGACCAGGAGCGCCATTGATGGCCATAGACAGGTCCGAGTTCGCCATTTTCATTGGCCCATTCGTTCCAAATACTCACGCCGTGTTCTTTTAGATAGCTGATATTGGTATCGCCACGCAAGAACCACAGCAGTTCGTAGATAATCGATTTGGTGTGCACCTTCTTGGTGGTCAGCAGCGGAAAGCCTTGTGCCAAGTCAAAGCGCATCTGGTGACCAAATACGGACAGGGTGCCGGTGCCGGTGCGATCGTCTTTGCGCACACCGTGATGCATGACATGTTGCATCAAGTCGAGATATTGGCGCATGCGTCGATGTTTCCGTTAGCCTGATAGTGATGATAAAAAACGCGCTAAGTATATCTGTTCGTGACGACAGTCGCTGCCATAGCGACCACTATGATGTTGGGTTGGCGCTCAACAATTGAACCGCCAATTTTTTGCCTTTTTCCACCGCCGGCTGATCCAATGGATTGATACCATAAAGCAAACCGGTGTACACCGTGACGCGCTGATAAAGATCGATGAGCTGACCTAACACATGCGCGTTCAACGCCGGCAAGCGTAGCGTCATGTTTGGATGACCGGTTTCAGTGATGACTTGGCGTGTGGCTTGAAACTCCGCTTCGATGATTTCATGCATGTGTTTACCGGCAAGATGCGGAAAGAATTTTTGATCCGGCGGCGGCAACGGCACCGTGAAATCATGATCCCAGTTATCGAGCGCGATGAAACTAAAAATTTTATCCAGCCGCGACTCGAGATACATCTGCAATTGACTGTGTTGATCGACCGCGCCCATAGCGCGCACCGGCAGCGTTCCTGCCGGTGGTTTGCCGGGGCGACTTTGCATGCGTTTGCCGAGTGATTCCGCCCACAACTGGCAATACCAGTCTCCAAAAATGGCCAAAGGATCGACATACGGCATCATGATGGAAATACGTTTATCTTTTTGGATGTCGAGCAAATAAAATAAAGCCGCGAGTTCCAATGCGGGATTTTGACTGCGCTCCGCGGCAACACAGCGTGCGGCGTTGGCGCTCGCGCCCGCGAGGAGCCCTTGAATATCTACACCGACGGCCGCGAGCGGCAGCAGACCGACCGCAGTGAGCACCGAATAACGTCCGCCCACTTTAGGCGGCACCGGCAGCGCAGCTATTCCCTCGCGCTGGGCGAGGTCGCGTAGCCAGCCCTGCGACGGATCGGTAACGATCCATTGTTGCTGGCGCGCTTTTTCTTTGCCGAGATTTTTTTCCAACCAGGCACGCAAAATTAAATATTGCACCGCTGTTTCCATGGTGCCGCCGGATTTGCTGATACAAATAACCGCGAGATTTTCGGCTGTGCAGTTTTGCAGTAGCGCATGTAAACGGTAAGAATCGATATTTTCCAGAAAGTGCAATCGAGGATTAGCGGCGTCTGGGTTCGCGGCCGACAGTGCTTGATGCACCGCTTTGGCGCCGAGGCTGGAACCGCCGATGCCGATGACAGCGACGTCGCGATACCGACGAATATTTTCCGCCATCGCTTGAATCGTCGGCAGCAAGCTTTGCATGCCGGTATGAAGATTGAGACAAGCGTATTCCGCCTCCAAACCGGTTTCAGATTTTTTAACGAGTGTTTGATGGGCACGCTGTAATTCAGGCAAGAGCGCATTCATCTCGGCCGCGCCGACGCCTTGCGCGCCGGTGCCGGTTTCGTAGAGTCTGCGCGTATCGATGTGCAAAAGTTTTTGGGCTGAAAGATTTTGCGCGCTGGAAATTTTGTTGGGAGTGGTCACGGGTTTTCTCGTTTACGGCGTAAATAGCAAAATAGTAACATCATTTTTTGTCTCGATACTCCGCGGCTTCGAGCGTATTCAATAGCAGTGTGGCCACGGTCATCGGACCGACGCCGCCGGGGACGGGCGTAATCCAAGCCGCGCGCGTTTGCGCGGCTGCAAATTCCACGTCGCCCACCAGCTTGCCGTTCGCCAAACGATTAATCCCCACGTCGATAACGATCGCGCCGGGTTTGATCCAAGCGCCTTGAATCATGTCCGGTTTGCCCACGGCTACCACTAAAATATCCGCACGCGCGACATGCGCGGGCAAATTTTGGGTGAAACGATGGCAAATGGTGACGGTACAACCGGTTAATAAGAGTTCCAGCGCCATCGGCCGGCCAACGATATTCGATGCGCCGACCACGATTGCTTCTTTGCCTTCTAAGGTCTCACCAGTGGATTTCAGCAAACGAATAATGCCGCGTGGTGTACAAGGCCGCAGGCGCGGCAGGCGCTGCGCCAAGCGCCCAATATTATAAGGATGGAAGCCATCGACGTCTTTGTCGGGGTGAATGCGTTCTATGACGATGGTTTCGTCGATATGCTTGGGCATAGGCAGTTGCACCAAGATGCCGTCAACGTCGGTTTGCGAATTCAGTTGATCGATGTGTGCGAGCAAATCGGTTTGCGCGACATCGAGCGGCAGATCGTGGTCGAAGGAACGAAAACCCACTTCGTTGCAAGCTTGGCGTTTATTGCGCACGTATACTTCCGACGCCGCTTCGTGACCCACTTTAAGGACCGCTAGGCCGGGGGCGCGCAATCCTTTTTGAAGACGTTGGTCTACCCGCTGTTTGATCTCGGCACGCAGTGTTTGTGCAAGTTTTTTTCCGTCCAGTATGCGGGCGCTCATTTCTTGGGGGACACGGCCGATTAATCGCTTAACACATCATCGCATGTGGCGCGCTTATCCGCCAAGCGCGCGTTGCGCGCTTTTAACCTATAATTCCAGCGTGCATCATTGACGGTCTGAAAGCCGGTGCGTATAGTTCTGGCCTCGCGCCGCTGCCGGCCACGATTTTTTTATGCTGGCGGCATTCCCAAAATTTATTACCGATGGTGGCCGATTTGGGCATGATGCACGACTCGGGGTATAGCGCAGCCTGGTAGCGCACCTGCTTTGGGAGCAGGGTGTCGTGGGTTCAAATCCCTCTACCCCGACCATTTTTGTCATGGCGCGGCTCAGGGCGCCTGAGATGTAATGAGCGGGTTTTATCGGCGCCCGTAGCTCAGTTGGATAGAGCACCAGCCTTCTAAGCTGGTGGTCGCAGGTTCGACTCCTGCCGGGCGCGCCATTTTTGGAATGGAGCGTATCCTTGCGCAGCAGGTTATAATGTCGAGCGACGTTGATCTTTATGGTGGGCGTAGCTCAGCTGGTTAGAGTCCCGGATTGTGATTCCGGTTGTCGTGGGTTCGAATCCCATCGCTCACCCCAGTTTTTTTAATCCGGGCCGTTAGCTCAGTTGGTAGAGC
>JACQBD010000006.1 GCA_016194665.1 Gammaproteobacteria bacterium | reverse complement strand
GGGTGGGAGCTGCTGGAATAGACGGTTGCGCGACGAAAATCTGTTCAGCATCAACCTGGTCGAAAGTATAGCCGTTGCCGCAGAATTCGCAGTCCACGTGCACCGAACCCTGTTCCGTCAGGATCGAGCGTATTTCGTCCTGTCCCAGCATGCGCAGCACCCTTTCGACTCGTTCGCGCGAGCACGAGCAGCGAAAGCTCACCGGCATACGCGAAAACAGGCGAATGTCTTCTTCGTGGTAGAGACGATGAATAATCTCTTGCACCGGCAACGCCAGCAGCTCTTGGCGTGTAATCGTCGCGCCTAAATGCACCGCGCGCTGCCAGGCATCGTCATCCGTGAGTAAGCTGTCCGGCATGCGCTGCAACAACATGCCGGCCGCCTGTTGTGTGTCGGAAGCAAGCCACAGACGCGTGTCCAGTTGTTCCGAGCGCGTAAAATAATTTTCAAATGCCGCGGCCACGGTCAAGCCTTCGACATTGACCACCGCTTGATAACGTTCCTTGGCATTGTCGGTGTCGATGGTGACGATCAAACGTCCGTCGCCCACCAATTCCGATAACGGCGCGTCCGGTATTTCGCCTTTCCACTGTGCCACCGCGCGCATGGTGCGGTCGCTGGTACATTCGACCACCAATAAATTGATCGGTCCCTTGCCTTGCAGTTGCATGATGAGGCGGCCGTCGAATTTGATGGTGGAAGTGAGCAGCGCGGAGGCCGCCATGAGCTCGCCTAAGATGTCGCGCACGCGTGCGGGATAATCGCGGCGTTCGAGCACCGCTTGCCACGTGGCGTCGAGGTGCACGATCTCGCCGCGGATCGGCGCGTGTTCGAAAAGGAATCGTTGCAGCGAGTCGCCCGTCAGCATCGCGTTCCTGCCAAATTCGAGATCGTGCTAATAAGTTTAGGCCAATACGGAATATCAGCCAGTTTGCGACGTATCGGTTTGCTCATTCTGTTCTTTGGCAATCTCACGGCGCACTTCGTCCATATCCAGCGATTTGGCCTTCGCGATAATTTGTTCGAACGTCGCCGCTGGCAAGGCGCCGGGCTGCGCGAAAATAATAATCTTCTCGCGGAAGATCATGAGCGTTGGAATCGAACGGATTTCAAAATGACCCGCCAAGGCTTGTTGCTCTTCGGTGTTTACTTTGGCGAACACCACGTCGGGAAATTTTTCCGCCGCGGCTTCATACACCGGCGCAAACGAACGGCAAGGCCCACACCACGGCGCCCAGAAATCCACCACCACCATATTGTTATCGCTGACGGTTTGCTGAAAATTTTCTTGTGTCACATCGACAATTGCCACGCTGTCTCCCACGGACATCGGTATGTCCAGACAATAGATTGAAAATATTATAACTATAACAGTGTCATCTCAGACCCAGCCTAATGGGGATCGTTCAGGAAAAAACAAGGAAAACCAATACCAGCAACGAGGGTAAGCGGAAATAATCGTGTTTTTTTAACGGCCCAAAATTTCCTTTTCTACTTGATCCAAGCTGGTGTGACGCACATCCTTACCTTTTACCAGGTAAATAATGTATTCACAGATATTGCGTGCATGGTCGCCGATACGTTCTAACGCGCGCGCCGCCCAGATGACATTCAGCATGCGCGAAATGGTGCGCGGATCTTCCATCATATAAGTAATCAGTTGACGCATGGCGCCGTCATATTTTTGGTCGACTTGCTGATCTTCGCGCGCCACGCGTAACGCCGCTTCAATATCGAGACGCGCGAAAGCGTCGAGCGCATCGTGCACCATGTGGCAGACTTGTTGTCCGACCGCTTGGATTTCGGCGTAATTATTTTTCGGACGCTCTTCGCCCGCCAGGCGCACCGCCATGCGCGCGATTTTCTCGGCTTCGTCGCCGATGCGTTCGAGATCGGTGATGGTTTTGATCACAGCCACGACCAAACGCAAATCGCTCGCCGCCGGTTGGCGCCGGGCGATGATTTGATTGCACTCTTCGTCGATGGTCACTTCCATTTTATTGACCTGGGTGTCGTTCATGATCACCGCTTCGCCTTGTTCGGTGTTACCCTTAATCAAAGCTTCCAGCGCTTGCTCGATCTGATGTTCGACCAGCCCGCCCATTTGCAGCACCCGCGAGCGAATGTCTTCCAGTTCGGCGTTGAACTGGCGCGAGATGTGTGTGTGCATTTGGTCCATGGTGTTCTCCGTAAATTCTTTAACAACTTTAAATTCTTGCAAGCCGTCCCTGGCGAAACTTCATTGACTTTGTTGAACCCCAGCCCGGCCATCCATGGCCGGGCGTTCGCCGGCGTGGACACACGTTAAGTGTGTCCACGACTGCCCCGGCTCACCCATATCGCCCCGTTATATAATCTTCCGTTTGTTTCTTGGAAGGATTGGTGAAAATAGCGTTGGTGCGATCGAACTCCACCAGTTCGCCTAAATACATGAAGGCGGTGAAATCGGAAACGCGCGCGGCTTGTTGCATGTTGTGCGTGACGATCACGATAGTATAGTTCTTTTTAAGTTCGTAAATGAGTTCCTCGATCTTGAGCGTCGAGATCGGATCGAGCGCCGAGGCCGGTTCGTCCAGCAGCACCACTTCGGGTTTCACGGCGATGGCGCGGGCGATGCACAACCGTTGTTGCTGACCGCCGGAGAGACTCATGCCGCTTTGGCGTAGTTTATCCTTCACCTCATCCCATAACGCCGCTTGCTGCAAGGCCCACTCCACGCGGTCGTCCATTTGCGCGCGCGCCAGCGGTTCATACAGGCGCACGCCAAAGGCGATGTTTTCGTAAATCGACATGGGGAAGGGCGTGGGTTTTTGGAACACCATGCCGACGCGCGCGCGCAGGCGGAACAAATCGGTGCGCGGCGAAAGAATATTTTCCGCGTCGAGCAAAATTTCGCCGGTGGCGCGTTGGCCCGGATACAACTCGTACATGCGATTGAAGGTGCGCAGTAAAGTGGATTTACCGCAACCGGAAGGGCCGATGAAGGCCGTGACTTTGTTGGTGGCGATGTCCAAGCTGATATTTTTAAGCGCCGAATATTTGCCGTAGAAAAAATTCAGATCGCGTACCTGAATTTTTCTGGCGACATCCAATGCTGGGGAGGAATTGGTCATTGGTCTATGCGAACTTTACGCAGAAGTGTGCGCGCCACGATGCTCAATAACAAGACGCTCAAGGTGATGAGCAGTGAACCGGCCCAAGCGAGCGCGTGCCATTCTTGGTAAGGGCTCATGGCGAATTGGAAAATTACCATCGGCAGGTTCGCCATCGGTTGCATCAAGTTGGTGCTCCAAAATTGATTGTTAAGCGCGGTGAAAAGCAACGGCGCGGTTTCACCGGCGATACGCGCGATGGCCAGCAATACGCCGGTAAGAATGCCGCTCAAAGCCGCGCGATACGCCACCAGCGAAACCATTTTCCAGCGCGGCGCACCCAGTGCCAGCGCCGCTTCGCGCAGCGGGTTCGGCACCAGACGCAGCATTTCTTCGGTGGTGCGAATCACCACCGGCAGCATGATGATGGCCAAAGCCAAGGCGCCGGCGAGCCCGGAGAAATGACCGAGCTTAACCACCACCAGCTCATAAACGAAAAGGCCAATGATGATGGAAGGCGCCGAAAGTAAAATGTCGTTGATGAAGCGGATGGTATTGGCCACGTACGAACGTCCACCGTATTCCGCCAAGTAAGTTCCCGCGAGAATACCGAAGGGCGGGC
>JACQBD010000048.1 GCA_016194665.1 Gammaproteobacteria bacterium | reverse complement strand
GAAGCGCGGTGAGAATTTCCAGACCGCTGCGTTGCGGCAACATCCAATCTAATATCACCAGATCGAAGGTTTGACTGCTAACGAGAAAAAAACCTGCTTCAGCGGTGTGCGCCAGGGTTACCGCGTAATGCTCGGCTTCCAGACTTTTTTGAATCGCCTGGGCAATTTTTTTCTCGTCTTCGACAACCAAAATACGCATTCATTTAGCAGTATAGGGAGTTATCGGGCGCACGAAAACTGACAATATTCTGACAATTGTCAGAAAAACTTCAGTTGCCGCGGCGGTAGTCGCGCTGATACTTTGATCGAGAACTTAAATTATAGGTATTGCCGATGAAAATAAAATTTTTTCTAATCAATCTTGTTATCTTTGCGGTTGTGTATTCTGCCTATGCTGGTACGCCGCACGCCCCCTCCGAGATATCCAAGGATGCGCGCCAAGCGGTTCAGTTTCCGCCGCAGATAAAAACCGCCATGCTCGCGCGCATGCGCGAAAATTTTGCCGCGATTCATGAAATCCACGCCGCGCTCGCGGCGGAAGATTTTGAAACCGCGGCGGACGTCGCCGAGAATCAATTGGGAACGAGTTCGCTGGGTCCGCATAACGCACGTCAACAGCCCTACATGCCGCCGAGCATGCAACATTTAGGAATGGCGATGCACAGTTCCGCCAGCGATTTAGCGCGCGCCTTGCAAGAACACGATATGCAGAAATCTTTAAAGGCTTTGACGGTGACGACGAGTTATTGCGTGGCTTGCCATGCGACGTATCGCGCGCGTTAGGCTGAAGGCGGGAGTTTGCAGAACTGAATTGAAATCGAAGTATTATTTTTTATTGCCAACCAGCAAAAATTCCAGCAAGGCTTTTTGTGCGTGTAAACGATTTTCGGCTTCGTCCCACACCACGCTCTGCGGGCCGTCGATGACTTCGGCGGCGACTTCGGCGCCGCGATAAGCCGGCAGGCAGTGCATGAATACGGCGTTCGGTTTGGCTAATTTCATCAGCGCCGCATCCACCATGAAACCCGCAAAGGCTTTGGTGCGTTCGGCTTTTTCGTGCTCTTGGCCCATGCTGGCCCAAGTGTCGGTGACGACAACGTCGGCAGCGCGCGCCGCTTGTTTGGGATCTTGCAGCAACGTGACATGGTCGCGGCAAGCGGCAACCAAACTTGCATTGGGTTCGTATCCTTTGGGAATGGCGATGTTCAACGAGAAGCCAAATTGTTTTGCCGCTTGCATCCACGAGTGACACACGTTGTTGCCGTCACCGATCCACGCGGCTTTTTTTCCGGCAATGTCGCCGCACAGTTCGATAAAAGTTTGCATGTCGGCGAGCAATTGGCAGGGGTGATGCAAGTCCGTCAGTGCGTTGATCACCGGCACTTGCGAATGCGCCGCGAAACGTTCCACCATGGCGTGACTGTTGGCGCGAATCACGATGACGTCGACCATGCGCGACAGCACGCGCGCGGTGTCCTCCACCGGTTCGCCGCGATCCAGATGTGTATCGCGCGGCGATAAAAACAGGCTGGCGCCGCCTAACTGCGCCATGCCGGTTTCAAACGAAACCCGCGTGCGCGTCGAGGATTTTTCGAAAATCATCGCCATGGTCTTGCCGACCAAAGGACGATGCAGCTCGCCGCGTTTCAGCAAGGCTTTCAATTCGCGCGCGCGTGCGATCAACTGCTTAAGCTCCGCCGGGCTTAAATCGAGCAGCGACAAAAAATGGCGCGGTTTCACTTTTTTTCCAGAAAGCTGCGCACGATTCCCGTGAGCTCGTTGACCAGCAAGTCGGCTTCGGTGTCGCTGAAAATAAGCGGCGGCAACAAACGTACCACGTTGTCGGCTGTGACGTTGATGAGCACGCCGCGATCCAGCGCCATCTGCAATAAATCTTTGCAAGGACGGTCGAGCTCCACGGCTAACATCAATCCACGCCCGCGAACGTCTTTAACGCCGGCGATGCCGCTGAGCGCGGTTTTTAATTTATTTAGTAACTGTTCGCCGAGTTGCGCGGCGCGCTGCGCGAATTTGCCTTTTTCCAATTCGTCGATCACGGTCAAAGCCACGCGGCACACCAGCGGATTGCCGCTGAAGGTCGAGCCGTGGCTGCCGACTTTGAAAACTTGCGCCGCTTTACCGCGCGCCAAACAGGCGCCGATCGGCACGCCGTTGCCCAGGCCTTTGGCCAAGGTCATAACATCGGGCAGTACTGCTTCGTGCTGGCAGGCGAACCATTTGCCGGTGCGGCACATGCCGGTTTGGATTTCATCCAGCATCAATAATAAGCCGCGGTCGTCGCAAATTTTGCGCAGGCCTTTTAAGTAGCCGTTGTCCGGAATCGATACGCCGCCTTCGCCGGTGATCGGCTCGACCAACACCGCGACGATGTCTTTATTGTTTTCGGCGACTTGCCGAACCGCGTCCAGGTTGTTGTACGGCACGCGGTGGAAACCGGACACTAAAGGCTCGAAGCCGGCTTGAATTTTACGACTGCCCGAAGCCGACAGCGTGGCCAAGGTGCGCCCGTGAAAACTGTTTTCGGTGACGATAATTCCCGGCGTGAAAATATCGCGTTGATGGCCGTGCAAGCGCGCGAGTTTGATCGCCGCTTCATTGGCCTCGGCGCCGGAGTTGCAAAAGAACGCGTTGTCCATGCCGGCGAGTTTGCACAAACGCTCGGCTAATTTTTCCTGCAAGGGAACTTGATACCAATTGGAAGTGTGCAGCAGTTGCCCGGCTTGATCGCAAATCGCGGCGGTGATCGCAGGATGCGCGTGACCCAAACCGCACACGGCGATGCCGGATAAGGCGTCGAGATATTTTCGGCCGTGCGTGTCCCACAACCACGCGCCTTGGCCGCGCGCAAAAGCCACCGGCAAGGAAGCGAAGATTGGCATCTGATAAGACATTTTATTATCCCTAAAAACATAAAGGCGCCCTGGGGGGCGCCGCTTAAATTAAAAATTCTACCCCGCAGCCGCGAGAACGCAAGCCCTAAAAGTCGAAGCCCGGCCTAAGCCGGGCTTCGCTGACTTAATTGCGGATATAAGTGGTTAGAACAGCTTAGGCAAAGCGCCGATATGCGGCCCGGCGACCATGAAAAAGATCATGGGAATCGACAGCATGGTGTTGGTGCGCGAGGCCAGGAAAGCGATGCGCGCGGATTTGGCCTTGGTGGCGTCGTCAGCGGGGACGATGCCTAATACGCGTTTCTGATTCGGCCAAATGAGTCCCCACACGTTCAGGAACATGATGGTGCCGAGCCAGGCGCCGATGCCGATGAGAGCGCTCGGTCCGCGCAGCATGAAGGCGTCGCCGAAATTCAGATTGCTGGCGCGCATCAAATAAACCGCGCCTAACACCCAGGTGACGACAGCGGCCCAACGGAACCAGAACAGGGCACGCGGGGCGATGTGTTTGGTGATGCCGGGGGCGGTGCCGTCGGCTTTGGCCGCGGCTAAGCCGGGGACTTGCACGAAGTTAAAATAATAGAGGAGACCGATCCAAGTGATGCCGGCCAAAATGTGCAACCAGCGAATAATGATGAGTTCCATAAGTTTCTCCGGTAATTTTTATTGGTTAATCATTGGGCTTTAGTAGCCTTTGGTCAGGAAGTTAGCGGCGAAAATGTACAGAATAAAAGTCAGCACCAGTCCCGAGATGATCACGCCCCAAATTGAATCCAATGGAGTTTTCATGATTTTTTCCTCTTGTTAGTTGAACGGATGAAATTGTTGACTGCTTTCGTGGGGCGTTAGGGTAAGGCAGATTTGCCGTGAATTCAAGCCATGTCGCCGCCGCGTTATCGGCAATAAATAGCAAAAACGCATGGACAGGATTAACAGGATTTACAGGACTTCATCTGCTTAAATCCTAATCCTGTTAATCCTGTCCATTTTTTTTATTTAATATTGATGACGCGGCTATTATGCCAGTTTCGCTGGCATTAAGCGCTGCGTTTTACGTTCCAAAATTTTTCCATCATTAAATAAGTAAACGACGCCGACCAAGCGATCATCAGCAAGCCGGTGAGCGATTCAAAACCGGCGATCAAGCGCAAATCTCCCAAAGGATAAACATCGCCCAGACCCAAAGAGGTGTAGGTGACGGTGGAAAAATAAAGATAATCGGAAAAATGCCGGCCGATATTTCCGCCGAATTCGCCGAGCAAGCCCAGACCGAAATCTTGCGCCAACAAATAGTAACCGCCGGCATACAGCCAAATTTCTATGAGGTGAGCGATGAAAACCGCCAGCATCACCACCAGCAAACGTTGGCGCGCGGGCATGGTGAGACGCGGAAGAATCAAAGTAGTGGTGATGCGCAAGGTCTCGTAATGGATTAAAACCGTCAGCGCCACCAAAATGAATCCAATGGCCGTGGCAAGCAACATGCGGGGCATCCTTATATGTTAAACGAGCGGTTGAGAGTATAACGATTGTGGGACGTAACCGTCAGTGTGTGACGGTTATGGTATATTGCCCGTCACTGTCCATCAGCAAAACCCGACATGCCGAATTGGATTTCTCAGCAAGGTTTCAGTTCCGCCACGCCACAGTTATTTCTGACGATTCCTCGTTCTATCCACCGCTTGAGTTCGCATGGCCGCGGCTAATTTTTCGCAGCGCTGGTTGCGTCCCGTATTGCTGGGGCTGTCGTCGTTTTCCAATCGGCTGGCGAATAAATTTTACATCGCCTTGGCGATAATCATCGGCGCGCTGGCGATATACGCCATGGTCACCGGCGCGACATCGGGCATGAAGAACAAAGCCTACGACCTGATCATGAAATCGCGGTTTCATTATCCGGCGGCCGATCCGAACATCGTCATCGTCGATATCGACGAATCGGCGCTGGCGGCGATGGCGCCGGAATACGGCCGCTGGCCGTGGCCGCGCAACATCATGGGTGAGCTGGTCGAAGGCATCGCTGCGCAAAAGCCGCAAGCCATCGTCTTCGACATCAGCTTCAGCGACCCCGATGTGTTCAACGCCGCCGGCGATAAATTTTTTCGCGATGTCATTGCGCGCACGCCCAATACTTTTTTTCCTTCGATTCGTTTGGACGAAAGTAACGATCATTTGAGTCAGTTCAAAGTAAAACAATTACCCGGCGTGACCAAGCTCGACGATTCTGCTTCCGACAGCGCAACCATGGCGGTGATCCTGCCGTTTTTCTTCGACGCGCTGAAAGATCATCGTCTCGGCACGATTAATATTTACACCGATGAAGACGGTTTAGCGCGGACCTATGATGTCTATGCCGATGAATACGGCTGGCGTGTCAGTTCTTTGCCGGCGAACGTGGTGTCCGCGTTGGGAACCGCGCTGCCGGATCGGCAAGAGATTTTAATTAATTGGCGCGGCAAGCCGCCTGCGTATGCGCATGTGTCGTTCAGCGACATCTATTTCGATCTGCAAAAACAAAAAAAGACACGGCCGCCGAATGAATTTGCCGACAAGATCGTCATCATCGGTTCCACCGCCGCCACGCTGTTCGACATCAAGACCACGCCCGTTGCCAAGCTGCATCCCGGCGTGGAAATTCTGGCGACGGCGATCGACAATTTAAAACACGCCGATTACCTCACCGAACTTCCGTACGAGATTTATATATTCATCTCGTTAGTGGCGATCGTCCTGTTGACCGTGGCGTTTGTGTACAACATCGATCAGCGCGTGGTGAATTTAACCTTCACGGTTTTGCAAACCGGATTCCTGGCGGTGTCGTATCTCACGCTTAATTTCTCCACCGTGTTCGTCGACCTGACCGCGCCATTTACCTTCAGTCTTCTTTATTTCACCATCGCGCGCTTCAACAGCACCTTCACCGGTTTTTATCGCAGCGGTCATCCGCTTTTTTCCAAGATGCTGGACGACGGCAGCGAATGCCGCGTGATCTTCGCGCAATGCCACATCCACATTAAAAATCGCAACGCGCGCCTGCGGCTCGGCGCGACGTTTAAGCGCTATGTCGGCGCATCGGAATACGGCGTGGTCACACCGCCGTTTTTTAAAGGTCTACCGGTGTTGCACGCCTTCTTTCAACACACGCTGATATTTTATTGGTTGGTGCCGAAACAAAAAGAAATCCCGGCGCTGCAAGACCTGATATCGATGCTGGAACAATCCATCCCCGCCGTGCGCAAATCCGCCCGCCGCCACGCGCGCGCTAACGGTTCGGTCGTTACCTGGTTGTTGCACGGCTTTGTTTTTACGGTGGATGCGGAAGAAGTTTGGCGTTTGCACGGCGAGGAGGGCATGGCCAAGCTATTCGCGGAAACGTCCGCAGTGGGATCGACTGGCTCCGGCGGAGTGATGCATATTGCGATGACAAAAGAGTTCGCGCGTTTTTGTCAGACAACTGATTTAAAAATTTCAGATGAACTGCGCAATGCAGGGTTGAAGTGCAATTAATAAAATGTAGGGCGGGTTAGGCGCCAACCATAAGATCGCCGTATCACCAACTCCCCCTCTCCCGCGCGAGCGGGAGAGGGCAAGGGGAGAGGGCGCGCCGTAACCCACCGAACAATTTAATTTTCGCCAAAATTATTTGGTATCTTTGTAACCGGCAAATAATGGTTCGCTGTCCTTGAAGAACTGATACGTCGTGGCTTCGAAGGCATCTTTTTCGCTATAGGTAAGAAAATTTATCCACGCAAACGGCAACAGCAATATCCACGCGCCGCCTTTGCGAGTGATGTCGTACTCATAAGATTTCTTTTTCTCGCCGTTAATAAACACTTCATACGTCGCGCGGTATCCGTCGTGCTCGCTCCATACCGGCAATATCGTTAAGGTCGATGCTGAAATATAACCGAATACCAAAGCTGGCAAAGTCGGGGGTTTATATAAAACTTCGACGGAACAATATATTCCGCGCGACGGAATCTTGTCGGTTTTTTCGGTATTGGCAAAAGGAGTTTTTTGCCGAAAAACTGTTTGCAGCGCTTCTTCTCCTCCCCCAGAAGTTAATACCGAGACCGGTTTTATATTGTAAAAAAGCGTTCCAAAGGGTTTCGTCTTTGGCGGATTGTTCACCATGTTCTCGGGGAAATCGCGGTAGGTGGTAATGCAAGCGGGTAAAAGTGTGGCAAGTAACAATACATATATGATTTTTATTTTGAACATTGTTTTTGAATCCTCCTATTTAGAGTTTGTATCGTAGCGGGAATATGTTGGCAGATGCAATAATGTCGTCATTCTCGCGACAGCGGGAATCCAGGCAGTGAATGGATCGCGCGTTTCACGCGCGATGATCAACAGCTACTGGTGGGTGGTTGACCCACAGCAAGTCCCTTTTCTTTGCTCGTGCAAAGAAAAGGAACCAAAAGAAAGCACGCCCCGATTCGCCAACTGCACACACAAAAAACGTGTGTGCAGTTCCCTCCGCTCCTCGCTTCAGCCGGGCACGAGCCTAACTCGCCGATCGCGAAAAACGCGATTCGGGCTCGAACAGAGGCTTGTGCAGGACTCCGGCTGAAGCTGTGGTGCTCGGTTGGCGAGGACCGCTGGAACGAAGAGTTGTGCCTACTTTTGCAAAAAAGCAAGTACAGTTTGAACGATGCTAGATTGCTGTAATTGAACGAGACCCGTTACCAGAGTGGCTATATCTGCGCCGCCAGCTAGCCATTTGAAAAGTCCTAAGTGCTCCGCTTTCAATTGGACTTCTTTCTGTGTCTGATGCGGCACTAACGACAAAAATGACACCATCTCGCGAAGCATCGGCAATGGAAGGTCCTTCGACAACCCAAGCGCCTCCAAGAGGGCAGGGGGATCACGAATTTCAATCGCTTTTTTGCACCCAATGAAGCTATTAACACTGATCTCTAAATCAGCATCCTTCGGGGCACTGATACCGACGTTGCAGTTTATAAAAGAATTGCCGAAGATCTTAGCTGGTGGGGTCATACGCCTTCCTTTTGGGAACTAAAATTTGACCACGCTCAATGAAGCGCACAAATGTGACATATTGGGTGGTAATAAACTTGATGCGAGGAAAATCATGCATTCGCGTATTTACCGTATCAAAGCCATATGAAATATATACTGGCAAGTTGTATTTGTTCGGTCAAGTCTGTGGGTGAGCCCATAGGTTGACGCAGCGAAACCCAACGCTTTTTTTCGTTTTCATCCCCGTCCTCGCCAACCGAGCACCACAGCTTCAGCCGGAGTATTGCGCGAGCCTCTGTTCGAGCCCGAATCGCGTTGTTTGCGATCGGCGAGTTAGGCTCGTGCCCGACTGAAGCGAGGAGCACAGGGAACCGCACACACGCTTTCTGTGTGTGCGGTTGGCGAAATCGGGG
>JACQBD010000045.1 GCA_016194665.1 Gammaproteobacteria bacterium | reverse complement strand
CGCTATCGAAAATAAAATTCGCCAAGGCACGGGTCAGTTCGGTTTTGCCGACGCCGGTCGGTCCGAGAAATAAAAACGAACCGTAGGGACGACGCGGATCGGAAAGTCCGGCGCGCGAACGGCGGATGGCGTTGGCCACCACGCGTATCGCTTCGTCTTGGCCGACGACGCGTTTGTGCAAGGCTTCTTCCATGTGCAGTAATTTTTCGCGTTCGCCTTGCATCATCTTCGACACCGGAATGCCGGTCCAGCGCGACACCACTTCGGCGACTTCGTTTTCGGTCACGGCGTTGCGCAGCAATTTGCGCTCTTTGCCTTCGGCGGCCTGCGCCGCCGTCATTTGTTTTTCCAATTCGGGAATGCGGCCGTATTGCAGCTCGGACATGCGCGCCAAATCGCCGGCGCGGCGCGCGGTTTCGAATTCCAGACGTGCGCGATCCAGCGCTTCCTTAATATGCGCCGCGCCTTGCACCGATAATTTTTCCGCTTTCCACACTTCTTCCAAATCGGAATATTCTTTTTCCAATTTGCCGATCTCGCCCGCCAAATTGGCAAAACGTTTTTTCGATGCTTCGTCGTTTTCTTTTTTCAATGCTTCGCGTTCAATCTTAAGTTGGATCAAGCGGCGCTCGAGACGATCCATGGATTCCGGCTTGGAATCGATTTCCTGGCGAATGCGCTAAGCCGATTCATCGATCAGATCGATCGCCTTGTCCGGCAATTGGCGGTCGGTGATATAGCGATGCGACAGCGTGGCCGCGGCCACGATCGCCGGGTCGCTGATGTCGACGCCGTGATGCACTTCGTATTTTTCTTTCAAGCCGCGCAGAATCGCGATGGTATCTTCCACCGTCGGTTCGTTGACCAGCACTTTCTGAAAACGCCGCTCCAACGCCGCGTCTTTCTCGATATATTTTCGGTACTCATCGAGCGTGGTCGCGCCGATGCAATGCAATTCGCCGCGCGCCAGTGCCGGCTTCAACATATTGCCGGCGTCCATCGCGCCTTCGGCCTTGCCCGCGCCCACCATAGTATGGAGTTCATCAATAAATAAAATGATGCGGCCTTCCTGCTTGATGAGATCTTTCAGCACGGCTTTGAGACGCTCTTCGAATTCACCGCGATATTTGGCGCCGGCGATGAGCAGGCCCATGTCGAGCGCCAGCACGCGCCGATTTTTCAAACCTTCCGGCACTTCGCCGTTGACGATGCGTTGCGCCAGGCCTTCGACGATCGCAGTTTTGCCGACGCCGGGTTCGCCGATCAGCACCGGATTATTTTTAGTGCGACGCTGCAACACTTGAATCGCGTGGCGAATTTCCTCGTCGCGGCCGATGACCGGATCGAGCTTGCCTTGTTCGGCGCGCTCGGTGAGATCGATGGTGTATTTTTCCAAGGCTTGGCGACCTTCTTCCGCGGAAGGGTCTTCCACTTTCTGGCCGCCGCGCATGGCGTCGATGGCCTTGTCGATGCCGTTCTTGGAAACGCCGGCTTCTTTTAGCAAACGGCCGAGCTCGCCTTTGTCTTCCAAGGCCGCGAGCACAAAAAGTTCGCTGGAGATATATTGATCGCCGCGCTTCTGCGCGAATTTGTCGGTGAGGTTGAGCAACTTGGACAGATCGTTCGAGACATGCACGTCGCCGCCGGTGCCTTCCACGGTCGGCAAGCGGTCGATGGCCTGGGATAACTTGCTGCGCAGCGCATCGGCGCCGATATCCGACTTGGCC
This sequence comes from Gammaproteobacteria bacterium, assembly GCA_016194665.1. Lineage (GTDB taxonomy): Bacteria > Pseudomonadota > Gammaproteobacteria > Acidiferrobacterales > Sulfurifustaceae > Sulfuricaulis. The sequence continues at coordinate 10,986 of JACQBD010000045.1, read as the reverse complement.
AACAAATGCCGCGTGGTGCCGCCTTCTTGATTTCTTTCAAGGATGTGTTTAAAAAAATATCTTATTTTTTATGGTGGGCAATGCCCACCAACGCGGCTTCGGTGATTTCGAAATTGGACAGGACTCACAGGATTAACAAGATTTTTGTTCAAAAAAAATTTTAATCCTGTAAATCCTGTTAATCCTGTCTATTCATTATTTTGCTTCTAACAAACCTAATTCCTGGGCTAGGTTTTTTTAGGCAGACTTTTACCGGGCTGAAGCAAAGCAGCTGTCCGATGTGGATTCGCATTCTGGCTTGGCGGCGCCAATAAATCCGCCAATTTCTCCAGACAAGCATCTATCGATTGATCGGCGCAACGCAAAGGCGCAAAGCCGTGAACGCGGACGCGACTGGGGATAAACACCGCGATCACGGTGAGCCCCTGGCCGCGCACGCCTTCGATGCGCAGGGGATAGATCGGCGCACCGGTCTTTTGCGCCAGTAACACCACGCCGCGTTTTAAAGGCGTGGGGCAGTGATGATCCAAATGAATACGTCCATGCGGAAATAAAGCCACGACTTCGCCCTGCTCCAAGGCGCGGCGCGCGGCGTACAAAGCCGCACGCGGATTGCGTTGGCGCTCCACCGGAATGCAACCGACGGCGCGAAACAACCAACGCAGCCACCAGCGCTCGTATTGTTCGCGCGCAATTAAAAAGCGCAAGGGCCGCGGACTGGAGGCGATCAGCAATAACGGATCGAGACCGGAAACATGATTCGACGCCACTAATATTCCGCCGCTGGCCGGCAACTCGATCGAGGTTCGCTTTAAACCATGGATACGGTGGCACAGAATCCGATTCAAACCATCCAGTCGATTAAGCCAGGGACTGCCCCAATCGGCGCGATTGGCGCGCGCACAAGCGCGCCATAAACGCAGGGCTAAAAAAATAAACGTGATGGCAAGGATGACGCTGATGAATATTATTTTTATCATGCCGGCGCTTTTTCTTAATTTGGTTCGAGCGCCGCAGCGCGTCCGCGACGTTCATCCACCGTCATCAGCAATAAAAGTCCACCGATGAAAAAAACACAGGTAGATAAAAGCGCCAAGCGGTGATTGCCGTGAGAGATATAAGTCACTAAACCATACACCAGCGGTCCCACGACCGCGGCCAATTTTCCGGCCAGTCCCCATAGACCGAAAAATTCCGCGGCGCGTTGCGGCGGTGAGAACTGCCCGACCAAGGCGCGTCCGGCCGATTGGCTGGAGCCCAAGGAAAGGCCGACCAAATTCGCCACCACCCAAAATGCCGCGCGACTTTCCGTGAAGTAGGCAAACACCAAGGCTGCAATCCAAATCATCAGCGTCATCGCCAATGTCAGCACCGAGCCTAAACGATCTTGTATCAAACCAAAAGCCAGCGCGCCCAAGGCGGCGGTGACATTCACCACCAGAATCAACACGATGTTTTCTTGCATGCTGAAGCCCATGACTTCTTGCGCGTAAATCGCCGCCAGCACTACCACGGTATTGATGCCGCAATAATATACCGTGAGTGTGATGAGAAACCGGAATAAGTCGCGATAATGACGCGCGTGCAACAAAGTGTGACGCACGCGCGCGAAACCGATACGCAGATAACTTTCGTCGGCGGTCAATGATTGCGGCAGCGCGCGCTCGCGCAACCATAAAAAAGTCGGCAGCGCCGCCAAAGCAAACACGCCGGCCGTGATCCACATCGTCACCGGCACGTACTGCACCGCCGTCTCGCCGTGCGCTTGGGCCCACTGGATGTATGCCAGACACAGGCCCAAAACCAGCACGCCGCCCAAATAACCCAGCGACCAACCGTAAGCGGAGATGCGACCCATGTCATTCTGCGCGGCGATCTCGGGAAGAAACGCGGCGATGAAATTTTCGCCGCTGGCGAACATCAGACTCGCCACAATCACCAAACTCATACCGAGCACGACATCGCCTTGACCCACAAAACCCAGCAAGGCCGTGAACAGCACGCAGCCAACGGTGGTTAACGCTAAAAAATTTTTCTTATGCGCGCCGTGATCGGCGATGGCGCCGAGTACCGGCGCGCTTGCCAGCACCAAAATATTCGCCGCCGCCATGGCCACGGTCCACAGCAGCGTGGCCGATCCATCCTTGGCGTTATCGGCGACCACGCCGACAAAATAAGCATTGAATACCGCGGTCAACACCACGGTGGTATAACCTGAATTAGCAAAGTCATACATGGCCCAGGCCAGCACTTCGCGCCGCGTAGCGGCGCCGCTGCGAGGCGGAGAAGAGATAGAGGCAGGCGGATTCACAGGCGCCTAATAATACGGCAAGAACAACGAATGTAGCAGCGGCCTACATTGATGATCAGAAACCGGCCGGCGCAGGAGCAAAATGACGGAATCAGCGCTTCAACATGGCGGTAGTGGACTGTAAACTCATGAACTCGTGCATGCTTCCCATCACTTCCACGCAATAAGTGTGATTGACGCGATAATAAATTTCTTTACCGCGTTTTTCACTCTTCAACAGTTCAGCGTTGCGCAACACTTTAAGATGGTGCGATATCGCGGGGCGGGTGATTTTGAATAAACGTGCAATATCGTTAACGCAAATTTCTTCGCCGGGCTCGAACATCAGCAAAATTTGCTGGCGCGTGGTATCGCCCAGGGCAAAAAAGAAACGCGAATAACGATTCCAATCATCGGGTAAACCGCTGGCAAACTCTGGCTTCATTTAAAACCTTCCTTAGTCTCGGCATAAAATCCCTGACTTAAAAAACAGCTGGACCCGCGCAGGATAACCGAGCGGTCATACATGTCAATACATTCGAACGTCATGTTTTACTAATCTTTACCTGTTCTTTGTAACGAGGGATCAAGAATAAAACAAACGAATAAATCTTAAAGAGTAAGTTATGGAAACCTTTAACTATTTTCTAATCTTGCTAGCGGTCATGCTGAGGCACATTCAAATAAGGTTACGCGCATCAACATACGTTTCATCGTGAATGATTCAAAATTGCGGGTGTTTTCTCGATCCACTGTTGTTCAATATCCGTTGGGAACAGACATGCGCGGGGGTTGATTTTTTTGCCGTCATGCCTGCTTATCAGTTCTCACGGGCCGCGTCCTACAGCGCATCGGTATCACTTGCTACAGATGTTACGGAAATCCGATGCTATCAAAAGCCGCAAAGGGAGCGCCCTGCTAACACATCGCATCCAACCGGGAACATGCATGGTATCCTCGGGTTATAATTCCACATATCCAATCCGGCGATTCTTCATACGCTTCATGATAAAATTCGCAAACCTGCCGATCCATCTAAAGATCCTCATTGGTTTTTCATTAATCTTCCTTACGAGCATAGAAGCGTGGGCGTCGTCCGCCAATACCGCCGCGGTGGCGGAAACTTATTTGTGGCTGGCGGTTCTACTGCTGTTCGCCAAAATTTCCGGCTTGGTCGAGAAGCTTGGTCAAACGGCGGTGCTCGGCGAGCTTCTGATCGGCGTATTGCTTGGTAATCTTTATTTATTGAATATCAATATTTTCGAATCGGTTAAATCGAACACAATCATTGCGTTCCTGGCCGAGCTCGGTGTCGTCATATTGCTATTCGAAATCGGACTCGAATCCAATGTCGGCGCCATGCGCAAGGTCGGGATGCGGGCGCTGCTGGTCGCATGCATCGGTGTGGCCGTGCCGTTTGCTTTAGGAACTTATCTGATCGGACCGTGGCTGTTACCGGGGCTTTCCGATAATGCCTATCTCATTCTCGGCGCGACACTCACGGCCACTTCCGTCGGCATCACGGCGCGCGTGTTCAGCGACCTGCATGCCGTGAAGTCACGCGAGGCGCAAATCGTGCTCGGCGCGGCGGTGATTGACGATGTGCTCGGCCTAATCATCCTGGCCGTTGTTTCCGCCGTTGTCACCGCCGGCAGCGTCGGCGCCGGTGAGATTGTTTGGATCACGCTAAAAGCCGTGCTGTTCCTATTCGGCGCTCTCGCTATCGGTCAACGTATCGCGCCGCTGGCCAGCCGCTGGTTGGCAAAAGTTCATGCCGGCAGCGGCATGAAATTTTCGGTTCTGATCGCCTTCTGCCTGATGTTTGCCTGGCTAGCGGGACTGATCGGTCTGGCGCCCATTGTCGGCGCTTTTGCCGCCGGCCTGGTGCTCGACGAAGTGCATTTTCGCGATTTCGCCGAACCCAAACTGGTCGCCGACATCCGCGCCATCACCGCCGGAAGCAATTCCGATGCCGCCCAGCAGCTACGCAAAACCTTGCTGCATCATGAAAAACACAGTCTGCAAACACTGATGGAACCGATTGGATATTTTTTTATTCCCTTGTTTTTTGTATACACCGGCATGCAAGTCAAACTTGAAACGTTTTTCAATCCGGCCAGCCTCGCCACGGTGGCAGGCATTACACTGGCCGCGATCGCCGGAAAATTGGTGGCGGGTGCCGCCGCCGGACCGGTTAACAAATGGATCGTCGGTTGGGGCATGGTGCCGCGGGGAGAAGTCGGGCTGATCTTCGCGGTCACGGGGAAAACTTTGGGCGTTGTGAGCGACAATATTTTTTCAATTATTGTCGCGGTCGTCATTCTTACAACGCTGATAACGCCTCCGGTCCTCACGACAATCATTCGACGCACGACACGGCACGATAAATTATAATGTCCGCGCTAAAACTTCCGAATGACATTGACGAAATCGTACGCCGTGCACTTGCCGAAGATATCGGCGCCGGCGATTTAACCGCGGGCTTAATCGCCGCGGACACGCCAACTGAAGCGCGGGTTATAACGCGCGAGCAGGCGGTGCTGTGTGGGTGCGAATGGTTCGATGAAGTCTTTCGTCAATTGGATAAAAATATCCGCGTCACTTGGAATTTAAGAGATGGCGCGGCGATGCATACCAATCAAACTTTGTGCCGTCTCCAAGGTCCGGCGCGCGCGCTGTTAACGGGGGAACGCACGGCGCTTAATTTTTTACAACTGCTCTGCGGCGTCGCCACCCGTACTCAGCAATATGTCGCCGCGGTTCGCGGCACTAAAACGATTATTCTGGACACGCGCAAAACCATACCGCTATTGCGCTTGGCGCAAAAATACGCTGTTGTCTGCGGCGGCGCGCAAAATCATCGCCTGGGTTTGTACGACGCCATTTTAATCAAGGAAAATCACATCGCCGCCGCCGGCTCGATTCGCGCGGCGTTGCACGCCGCGCAAGCTTTGGCGGCGAAAAACATTCGCGTCGAAATCGAAGTGGAAAATTTAGATCAAGTGCGAGAAGCGTTGAGCGCCGGCGCCCAGTATCTGCTGCTGGATAATTTTAACCTTGAGACATTAAACGCGGCGGTAACGGCGGTCGCTGGGCGCGCCAAGCTTGAAGCATCCGGCGGCGTTACGCTGGAAAATATCCGGCGCATCGCCGAAACCGGCGTGGATTATATTTCCATCGGCGATCTAACTAAAAATATCAAAGCCGTGGATTTGTCGATGCGCTTTGAAACGCGTTAATCGCTGGCGGCGACACGCACGCAATTTCGTCCGGTCTCTTTGGCTTCGTAAAGCGCTTTATCGGCGGCGGCGATAATTTCCGTCGGCGTGGCATGACGCGATTTGCCGGCGCTGGCCACGCCAATACTCACCGTGACCGAGGTTTCGCCAGGCAAACCTTTGTTGGGAATCGCCAGCTTTTCCACGGCCGCGCGCATGCGTTCGGCGACGGCCACGGCGCCGGCCGTGTCGGTGCCCGGAAGCACCACGGTAAACTCTTCACCGCCGTAGCGCGCCACCAGATCGCGCGGACGTCGAGCGAGATCATAAAGCGCACGCGCAACTTTTTTTAAACATTCATCGCCCGCCGGATGACCGGCGCTGTCGTTAAATTTTTTGAAAAAATCGATGTCGAGCATCAACAAGGTTAAAGGCGTTCCATGGCGTTGCGCCCAGCGCCATTCTTTATTTAATAAGTCTTGAAAATGGCGATGATTGGCGATGCCCGTGAGGCCGTCGAGCAGCGATAATTTTTCCAGCTGCTTATTGGAATTTTCCAACTGATGCGTGATCTCGATCAGTTGTTTCTGAGATTTTTTCAGATGGCGATTGAGTTTTAAAATATACGCGGTGTTGATAAGCATCAACACAATCATTACCGCCATGAGCGCTAACCAGCGCCAATATTGCCGAAGAATATCCGCCAGACTGGCTTTTCCATAATCCTGATAAGGACCGACCTGCAGCGTTTTATACAACTCATGCACCGAGTTGTAATCCAACGGCACGGTCCAGCCGGCGGAACGGCTGGCCTTGGCCGCCGCGCTATCGGGCGGCAATGACAACAAAGCAATCGCCACTTTCTGCGCCAAACCATCCGGCGTTGTGCGTACGCGAGAAAAAGGCCACTCGGGATATAAGCGGGTGCTTAGCGCAAAAGGAAATCCGGCTGTCTGCTGCGGATTTAAAATACGAAAATCGGCCAGGTTAATCTTTCCATCCATCGCCATGCGTTCCAGCGTGTCGGTGCGCACCATGCCGGCGTCGATTTTTCCGTCACGCACCGCCGTGACAATCGGATCTTGCGGCAGTCCGACAAATTTAAGTTCGGAGAAATCGCGAAACGGATCGATGCCTTGATCCTTGAATTCGCGCCAACCCATCAAGAAACCCCCAAAGGCGTTCTTATCTACCGCCATGAACGATTTGCCTTTCAGATCGGTTAATTGCTGGATATCGGCGCGCGCGGCGCGAGTAAAAATGACGGCGCCGAAAACCGTGTACGCATTACCTTGGCGCCGATTGCGCAAGGTTAGCATGCGCGTCACGCCATATTTTGTTTCCAGTTCTACATAGGATCCGGGATTGGTCAAAACGAAATCGACTTCGCCGCGTTCCACCGCCGGACCGATGCTGGCGTTATCGTAGGGCTCGATGACAAATTTATAACCGGGAATGGCATGCGTTAAATATTCCGCCGTCGGCGACCACAGCTTGAGACTTTCTTCGCGATGCGCGAGCACGCCGATTTTGACCGGTGTATCGGCGGCAAAGGATGACGATGCATCAACAAGAATTGACAACGCCCCTGATAGGATTGCGAAAAATAGATATTGAATTTTCATGAGCAAAGATAGTTTTTCCCGGCGCTGCTTTTATAAACATAGCATTTTTTTCGCTTTGCAACGGCCCCAAAAAATCCCGGTTTCTATCGAGGAATTGCGGTGCGCGACTACGGAGATTAAATTCTTGGGATTAAGGCGAGACGGATAAAATTTTTGTCAGATAAGCGACAAATCGATCGCGGTATGTTTGCTGCTTGAACGCCTGAATGTGCGCGCCATTTTTCACTACCCATAATTGTTTCGGCTCTTGCGCAAGTGCATACAAACGTTGGCCATGATGCAAAGGAACGATGGAGTCTTGATCGCCGTGAATAATCAAATATGGAATCGGGCTCACTTGAGACACGGCGGCGGACGGACTGTAAGCATCGGACACGGTCCATGAAAGCGGATATTGCAACGGCCAACTCAGCCAGAAAGCCGCCAGTTTTTCGCGCGCGATCTGATGGTAACTGGCGAACGCGCTTTCTGTCACCAACGCGCGAATGTGTGCGCGATAACGTGAATGCGCGACGTAGTAAATAGCGATCGCTCCACCCAAACTCTGGCCAAACACGACCACGCGATCGGCTTGCACATCTTTGCGCGCCAATAAAATTTTTAGCGCGCTGTCCACGTCGTCTTGCACGCCCGCTAAGCTGGGGGTTCCTTCGGAAACGCCGTAACCTCGATAGTCTAGCAAAAATACATTGAAGCCCTTGGCCGGCAGCCAATACACCGAGCCGATATGCGTGCTGATGTTCTCGGCATTGCCGTGCAGAAATAAAATAGTGCCGATAGCGTTACCCTGCGCGGGTAAAAACCATCCATGTAAAGCGGTGCCGTCATGCGCCTGAAAATAAACATCTTCATAAGGCAAATTAAGTTGCGCGGGCGTGCGTACGTGGGCGCGGTACGGCTGAAAAAAAACGCCGCTGCAGCCGCCCACAACGGTTATCAATAAACCCAAGATCAATAAGCGACGCATCAAAAGTAAAAGTACAATGAAACATCACCGCCGTTCCAGTAATTTTTAAATTCTTGCCTGCGATACAACTGGAAATGCACGGCGCTTTGCCGGGTTAAAGAATAGCGCTGGTCCAAGCTCAATTCGCGCGCCCAATGATCGTCTCCCAAACCGTAGCGCATGGACTTGGCAAATAGGTTCACGCGCCAACGCTCGGAAAAATTTGCCAGCCAGCCAACGCTGGGACCAAGACCCCAAGCATAATCCTGATTAAATCGTTTGCCGACGTCCAAGCTAGTTTCCACAAATCCGTAATACACCGAACTTGCGCCCATCGAAGCATATGCCAGACCGGGACCGCCATTGAAGCGCAGCACTAAAGGTTCATCGTCATCGGCGAACCGCTTACGCGTCCAACCGACATTCAGCTTCCACGAAATCGGCTTGAAAAAATCGTCGCGCGGCGAAAGCGAGGCGATGTCCAGCGGTTTGAATTCTTCCAGGCGCAGTCCGGCGTCGCCGCGATAATGACGCAAGACCGTATCGAAAAACTTTATCTGTGCGCCCGGCGTATAACCTGCATCGTCATCCATTAAGTCGTGGTAAGTGGGACGGATGCGAATGTCTTCATATTGGCGGCCGCTGCGGCTGCCCCACCCTATTCCTAAGCGCGATGTTTTGTGTCCTTGATCCGGACGTACCTTGGGCGTGGGAATTGTTGGTTTCTGCGATGGCGCATCCAAACGGCTTCGAGCTAACAATAATTCGCGCAAGTAACTATCTTTCTTCTCCTCGCGTCCGGTGGCCATTTGATACGCAGTGTACTCGTAACCCAGCTCGAGAATTTTGGCTTGATCCTGCATCGGCAAATCGCGCAATCGAGGATCGGCTAAAGAAATCTTCTGTTCGCTTAATTCTTTTGCTAAGCGACGTTGACCGGCATCCATGCGCATCAAACGCTGACGTATTAACGTGGCGCTGGCGGGACGGTAAACTACTTCTTTAAGCAAGCCAGGCTGCTCGGTCACCGCGCGCACGGTATCGGAAGGAATCGCCCACCAGCGAAACCGGTCGGTCAATTCCAAACCCGGGCGCGCGACTTCCAGCAAGGACAATAAATGATAAGCGCAGTTCTCGTCGAAAAAATAATAATCGAAACGAATCGGGCCGAGTTCCCACACGTGCATCAACAGCCGATCGATTTCCGCGGGAGTGAGCGTCAATTGGTATTCCCACACATCACGATTTTCGATGTCGCTGTATTCCCTGACCTTAAGATAATAAGGCGTGATGGAAAATAAACCGGGGTAACCGCCGAACAATCCTTTGACGGCAAAAATTAAACCGCTGGTTTCATTGGTGCCGGCGGCGTAACTAATCGCATAAGCGAGCAAGCGTGTTTGTTCATTTTGATCCTTGGCGTCGATACGCAACAACGTGTGGCCATACATCGATGCGGGATTGTTTAAGTAAGCCGCCGGAAAAACCAAGGTGATGGCATGGGGGTTGAGGCTTGCATGCCACTCTTGAAAACGTTTACAAGTTTGCGGCGGTAAGCGCTCCGGATCGAAATGAAGCTCGTCCCGCAGCCATTGATAACGCGCGATAAATCGACATTGTGGATTTTGTATTTTGTCGGTTTCTACGGTGGTGGAAAAAAAATTCGCCAGCGTGGCTTCGAGTTCCGCTGCTGCATTGGTTTTGCCGTCGAGTGCGTTAAAAAAATCGGGGTCGTCGGCGAGACTGCGCGCGCCCGGCCAATAAGGATAAGGTTTATAGTGGAGTAAGTTAAGCCATTCGCTGCGTTCAGCGAGTTTTTTCTGGCGTGCTTGCGCGATCAACTCATCCAGATAGGAATGGTCCGCCGCGGATACCGTGAACGGTAGGCACAAACTTATAAATAAAAAAATCCAGCGCGCCGGCATAGGCAATCTTCACTGCATAAAAAATAAAAACGGCACCCAGCTTATAACTGCTGGGTGCCGTGATGACGCGACAACTTAAAAAATAATTTTAAGTTAGATCGATTTGGAATACGCAGCGAGTTCGCTGTCCGCCGCCAGCACCTGCTTCAATGACGCAACCACTTGATCGGTTGTTACGTTATTGGAAGCGAAAATACGCGCAAAATTTTCTTTGGTGACGCGGTAAAAAGCGGTTTTATGCTGGTCCTGAATGCCCATCAACATGGCCAAAGATTCCAGCGCTTCACCGTTGCCGGTGGACATATCGTGCGCTAATTTTTCTTTGTTGCCGTCGATAAACATCGCGGTTTTCCAGTTAGACTTCACCATGCCATCCTGGGTGCAACCGGAAGTGCCGGAAGTGATGCCGAATGTTTGGTTGCCGGAAGTACCATTCGTGGTAACGGCGAGAACCTGAGGAGCTATTCCGCGTTGACCATCGAACAACTTGGCACCCCAACCGCAATTTCCGATATTGTTTTCACCGGCCGCCATGGCACTGGCGGGAAGAGCAGCAAGTAAAGCGACAACCATAAGCTTTTTGTTCATTAAATATCCTCCTGATTTTAAGGAATAAAACCCAAAATTACTGACACAACCTATAACCTTATATGCTTCGTGCAACAAAGTGTCAAGGCCAAATGATGTGCAATTCAATAATCTCAAAGCGATTTATTCATTATCTTGCTCACGTAACGAAAGCTGAATTCAGGTTTGCTTATGGGAGCAAGCGGCTGAAACACCAATCTGCCGAGATTAGTAAATGAAATTTGACGCGCAAGGATAAACATATAAGTCAATATCCATTGGCTAGAAGAAATTCTCACAAAGTTAAATACGCTATTCAAATTTGGCGAACAATAAAGTTAAAATGAATCGAGGTAAATTAATAATGACGGGGCCGGCAGTGCATCGGCGCGTTACAAAAATAAACGCGCAGGGT
>JACQBD010000043.1 GCA_016194665.1 Gammaproteobacteria bacterium | reverse complement strand
TAGTATCAGCTCGGTGGTCGGGGCCATGGGCAATGCCGGCCAGGCCAATTACGCCGCCGCCAAAGCCGGTTTGATGGGGTTTAGCAAAGCCTTGGCGCGTGAAGTGGGTTCGCGCAACATTACAATTAATATAGTGGCGCCGGGTTTTATCGATACCGACATGACCCGGCAACTGGGCGAGGCGCAAAAGGAAGCCTTAATTAAACAAATCCCCTTGGGACGCTTGGGTCAAGCGCAAGACGTAGCGCACGCGGTGGCATTTCTAGCTTCGGCGCAAGCCGGGTATATTACCGGTGCGACCTTGCATGTGAACGGCGGAATGTATATGAACTAAGGGTATTACAGCAGCTGAAACCAGGCGTTTAAGGATGGCTGGACGATTTTTATCAAATGGTGTTAACTAGGCGCCCGCACCAGGGCAGCAAATTCAAAATTTCCGGAGGGAAGATCAACCATGAGCAGTGTTGAAGAACGCGTCAAGAAAATCGTTGTGGAGCAACTGGGTGTCAACGACGGTGAAGTAAAGCCCGAGGCTTCCTTCGTGGACGATCTGGGCGCCGATTCCCTGGATACCGTTGAGCTAGTGATGGCGCTCGAAGAGGAATTCGATTGTGAAATTCCCGACGATCAGGCGGAAAAAATTACCACCGTGCAGCAGGCCATCGACTACGTCAACACCCGTCTAAACTGATTTACTCCTTAACAACAAGGGGCCGTCATCCGTCGCGGGTGACGGCCTTTCGGTTTTATAAAACTGGGTGCTGAGCGCACTAAGCGAGGAATTCAGCTTGAGCAAACGGCGTGTCGTCATTACCGGACTGGGAATTATTTCTCCTTTAGGCAACGGCCTGGAAGAGAACTGGCGGCACGTCGTCGCCGGTAAAAGCGGCATTACCCGCGTCACGCTTTTCGATGCTACCGGCTATGCATCGATGATCGCCGGCGAAGTAAAAAATTTCGATCCCACCCAGCACGGCATTACCGAAAAAGAAGCGCGCCGCATGGATCGTTTTATCCAGCTGGGCATGGTCGCGGCCATCGAAGCGATTAAGGATTCGGGATTGCAAGTAACTGAAGCCAACGCCGAACGTATCGGCGTGTATATCGGTTCCGGTATCGGCGGCGTCGGCACGATCGAAGACACCACCAGGACCGTTCTCGAAAAAGGTCCGCGTCGCGTGTCGCCGTTTTACGTGCCCATGAGCATCATTAATATGATTTCCGGCGATCTGTCGGTGATGTATGGTTTTAAAGGTCCGAACTTAGCCATGGTAACGGCCTGCGCCACCGCCACGCACGGTATCGGCGATGCCGGACGCTTGATTGAATACGGCGACGCCGACGTCATGATCGCGGGCGGTGCGGAAGCAGCCATTACGCCTACGGCGCTCGCCGGTTTTGGCAATGCCAAGGCTTTATCCACGCGCAACGATAGCCCCGAAACCGCCAGCCGTCCGTGGGACAAAGACCGCGACGGTTTTGTGTTGGGCGAAGGCGCCGGCGTGGTGGTGTTGGAAGAATACGAACACGCGCGTCAGCGCGGCGCTAAAATTTATTGCGAGCTCGTCGGTTTCGGCATGAGCGGCGATGCGTATCACATGACCAGTCCGCCCGAGGGCGGCGAGGGCGCGGCGCGCTGCATGCGCAACGCTTTGCGCAACGCCGGACTGAACCCCGATCAAGTGCAATATATTAATGCCCATGGGACGTCGACGCCGCTTGGCGATCGCGCCGAAACTTTCGCCGTCAAAACCGCTTTTGGCGAGCACGCGCGCAAGCTTGCCATGAGCTCGACCAAATCCATGACCGGTCACTTATTGGGCGCCGCCGGTGGCGTTGAAGCTATTTATTCGGCCATGGCGGTGCATGAGCAAATTGCGCCGCCGACGATCAATCTGGTCACGGCCGATGCCGATTGCGATCTGGATTACGTCGCGGGCGCGGCGCGTAAAATGAAAATCGATGTCGCCATTTCCAATTCCTTCGGCTTCGGCGGCACCAACGGCACTTTGGTATTCCGCAAACTGGCGTGAATGCCAATCGGGCGCCAGCGCTAAAAACCGCCGTATCGGGATATGTTTGTCAGCCGTTGACGGCTATCCCTGATTTACTCGCGCTGCATTCTCGTTTTCCGCAACGTTACCCGCATTTACTCAGCAGCGCCGCTCAAGGCACGCCGCGCGCCCGTTACGACATTTTATTCGCGTTTCCGGGCGACATGCTGACGCTGTCGGCGGATTATCAATTGCACCGCAATGAACAAAAACTGGCGGACAATGATTTTCTCGCGGCCTTGGATAAAGATTGGCGTGCGCAGCTGACGGCGCCGTTACCCAATGCGTCAAATGCCGCGCCGCCTTTTATCGGCGGATGGTTCGTGTTCTTGAGCTATGAATTGGTGTCACAAATTGAAACGACGGTAAAAAATATTTTTACCGTGCCCGAATTTCCGCTAGCCATGGCCACGCGCTTTCCCGCGGCGGTTATCGTCGATCATCTTAAGCAAACAGCGATGTTGATGTGCGAGACGCCGCACGTAAACGATTTGCTGCCCTTGTTGCAAGAAGACGTGCGCCGCACGCCGGCTATGACGCTGGAAAAAATTATTTTAGCGCAACTGCAAGAAGACGATGCGCAACAATTTTTAGATAACGTCGAGCGCGCACAAGAATACATTCGCGCCGGTGATGTATTTCAAGTCAATCTGTCACGCGCATGGCGCGCCAAACTGCACGGCCATATTCGTCCGGCCACGCTTTTTCGCCAATTATGCGCCGCCAATCCCGCGCCCTTTGCCGGCCTGATGACCTGGGGCGATCGACGCGCGGTGATCAGTTCATCGCCGGAGCGCTTGGTGGAAGTGCGCGGTACTTCCGTGCGTACGCGTCCGATCGCCGGCACCTATCCGCGCAGCGCCGATCAAAACCAAGACCGTCAGTTGTCGCAAGAGCTGTTGCGTCATCCCAAAGAGCGTGCTGAACATGTCATGCTGATCGATCTCGAGCGCAACGATTTGGGTCGAATTTGCCGCACCGGTTCGGTCAAGGTGCAGGAATTCATGACGCTCGAATCGTATCGGCATGTGCATCACATCGTTTCCGAAGTCTGCGGCCAGTTGCGCGCCGACATCAGCCCGGCGCAAGTCATTCGCGCCGTGTTTCCGGGCGGCACCATTACCGGCTGTCCCAAAGTCCGTTGCATGCAAATAATCGCCGAGTTGGAACGGACAGCGCGTTTGGCATACACCGGTTCGATGGGTTATATCAACCGCGACGGCAGTCTCGATTTGAATATTTTAATTCGCACACTGATTCAAACCGGCGACGAAATTTATTTGCGCGCCGGCGCCGGCATCGTTGCCGATTCGATAGCGCCGCGCGAGCTGGCCGAGACGCGCGCCAAGGCGCGCGGTATGCTGGCGGCTTTAGGCGCGATATAAGCCAAGAAAGTTTGATTTATTGATTATGAATCGCAGAGGACGCCGAGCACGCACGAGTATTCCCTCTTCCTCCGCGAGAGGGCTAGAGCTTGTCCCCGCGGAGGCGGGGAGTGAAGATAAGTAAACACATGCATTTATCATCTCCCTCATCCCCACCTTCTCCCGGAGGGAGAGGGAGTTTTCAATTTTTAGAGATTCTCTCTGCGGTAAAAATTCATAGAGGTTTCATGCATAATGGAGTTGACTTTAATTAACGGCCGGCCTGGCGGCCACGTCTCTGTGCAGGATCGCGGTTTTCAATACGGCGACGGCCTGTTTGAGACCTTGGCGGTGGTAAAAGGAACGCCGCTGTTGTGGGAACGGCATGTGCAACGATTATTTCGCGGCGCGCAACGATTGCGTATTGCTGCACCCGCGGAGGCGTTATTGCGCCGGGAAGCGCAGACGCTTTGCGCCGATGCCGATCGCGCCGTGCTTAAAATTATTCTGACACGCGGAATATCTGAACGCGGTTACGCCGTGCCCGTAAATGCCATGCCGACGCGGGTGTTAAGCCTCATGCCCTGGCCTGATTATCCAGCGCATCATCGGACGCAGGGCGTTAGCGTACAATTCTGCACTACCAAAATTTCGCGCCAGCCAGCTCTGGCGGGTCTTAAGCATTTAAATCGTTTGGAGCAAGTATTGGCGCGCGCGGAGTTGAAACCGGAGTGCAGCGAAGGTTTAATGCTGGATGAACAAGCGCATGTGATCGAAGGAACGATGAGCAATATCTTCGCGGTTGTCGGCGGCAAGCTGGCTACGCCTGATTTATCGCATAGCGGCGTGGCCGGCATCATGCGCGATATCGTGTGCGAACGCGCCGCGGCACTGGCGCTCGATTGCCAAGTCAAAACTTTGACACGCGAGGATATCTTGACGGCCGATGAAATATTTTTAAGCAACAGTCTCATCGGCATTTGGCCGGCAAGGCGCGTTGAGTCGAAAGAATATCCTTTAGGTCAATTGACGCTACGAATGCAGGAGGCGATTCGGGATGCGCACGGCGCTGGTTAGGCTTGTCATTGCTTTCATCGCGCTCGGTCTTATCGCCGGCGTCTATTTATCGTGGGCCTGGAATCATCGGCTCGAACTCGGCAGCGACACTTATCTGGTGAAACCCGGTATGACCTGGCATGGTTTGGCGCGTGAATTGCGAAATCGCGGCGTGCTGCTCGAACGCCATTCTTTAGTATGGCTCGCCTATCTCAGCCGCCATCATCGCGATTTGAAAACCGGCGAATACCGTTTTCGCAACGGCATCACCGCCAAAGAATTGCTCGATCAAGTCGTGGCCGGCCGCGTTATCGAATACCCAGTGGTGTTAGTCGAAGGTTGGACCTTTAATCAATTTATGCAAGCGCTTGAACAATCTCCCAAGCTCACGCATAGTTTCACCGGCTTGCCGCCGAAAGCGGTGATGGAAAAATTAGGCCTTGCCGGCGAACATCCTGAGGGACGATTTTTTCCCGATACGTACTATTATTCAGCCGGCCAAAGCGACCGCATGATTCTGGCGAACGCCTACGACAAAATGCAAAAATTGCTCGATCAGGAATGGCAAAACCGCGATGCCGATCTGCCGTTTAAAAATTCTTACGAAGCGTTGATCATGGCGTCGATTGTCGAAAAGGAAACCGGGCGCGCCGATGAGCGTCCGATGATAGCCGGGGCGTTTATCAATCGGCTGCGCCGCGGCATGCGCCTGCAATCCGATCCGACGACTATTTACGGCATGGGCGCCGCCTTCGACGGCAATCTGCGCCTGAAGGATTTGCGCCGCGCCACGCCTTACAACACTTACACCCGCAGCGGATTGCCGCCTTCGCCGATCGCCATGCCCGGCAAAGAATCGATACGCGCGGTGCTGCACCCGGCCAAGACTCGTGCTGTCTTTTTTGTCGCGCGCGGCGACGGCAGCCATGAATTTTCCGAAACCTTGAGCGAGCACAATCGCGCCGTGATTAAATATCAGTTAAAAGGTAAGGCGCGTGACTTTTCCTCGCACACGGTGAAAACGCCGTATGCGCCTCGGCCAAGTTCTCCATCCAATCCTTCTCAATAGGCGTCACCATGTCCCGAGGCATGTTTATCACATTGGAAGGCGGCGAGGGTGCGGGCAAGAGCACTAATCTGTTGTTTGCGCGCCAGTGGTTGCAGCGCGCCGGACACGAGGCGGTGGTGACACGCGAACCCGGCGGCACCGACTTGGGCGAACGTGTTCGGGAAATTCTTTTGCACCGGCACGATCTGCACATGTCAGCCGAGAGCGAATTATTATTAATGTTCGCGGCGCGCGCCGAACATATCGCCAAAGTCATTCGTCCCGCGTTAACTGCGGGCAAAATTGTCTTGTGCGATCGCTTCACCGACGCTTCCTACGCTTACCAAGGCGGCGCGCGCGGCATTCCCGCCGAACGCATCGCCATGATCGAGCAGTGGGTGCAAGCCGATTTGCGTCCGGATTTAACTTTGTTGTTCGATGTGCCGATCGTCGCCGGGCGCGAGCGCGCCGGACAACGCAGCGAGCCTGATCGCTTCGAGCGCGAGAATAATGATTTTTTTCAACGCGTGCGCGAAACTTATTTAGCGCGCGCCGCGCGCGAGCCGCAACGCATACGCGTTATCGATGCCAGTCAGGCGCTCAGTAAAGTGGAACAAGCTATTGCCGATATCTTAGAGGAGGCCATGCATGGCCGTTGACACAGCGCTTACCGCGCCGGCTGCCCGTTATCCTTGGCATGACGCATTATGGGCGAATCTGGCGCATCCTTTCGATCGCTTGCCGCACGCTTTGTTATTGCACGGCTTACCGGGTTTGGGCAAGAACGCGTTTGCCCTGCAGTTGGCGCAAGTGTTGTTGTGCCAAACGCCGCAAGTTAATAACGCCTGCGGCAAGTGCCACAGTTGCCAGCTGTTCGCCGCTGCGACGCACCCCGATCTTTTAATTATTACACCGCTCGAAGACGCTAAAAATATTTCCGTCGATCAAATACGCGCGTTAAACGGCTTCGTGTTTCTGCGCCCGCACACCGCGCCGCGCAAAATAGTGGTGATCCAGCCGGCCGAAACCATGAACATCAACGCTGCCAACAGCTTGCTCAAGCTGCTCGAAGAACCGCCGCTCGATAGTATTTTGCTGCTGGTGACCAGTCGCCCGGCGCGTCTGCCGGCCACCATTCGCAGTCGCTGCGGGCGTCTGCAAGTGAAGCCGCCGAATCAGCAAATGGCCCTGGCCTGGTTACAGGCGAATGCCGCGGGAACCGATGCGGTTCAAGATCTTTTACAATTTGCCGGCGGCGCGCCATTACTGGCTAAAACCCTCGCCGAGCAAGGCTTCGCTGAGCAGCGGCAGCAGTTGCGCCAAGACCTCGAGAACTTGTCCGCCGGCCGAGAAGACCCGGTGATCTGCGCGCTGCGCTGGAAAAATTTAGGGACGAATCTTTGCTTGAGTTGGCTTTATCGTGCGGTATTAGACTTAATTAAGTCACAGGCCGGAGTCGCCTCAGGGAGCTCGCTGGATTCAGATACCCTTAAAAAAATATATAAAAATACATTAAATATTAGTGTATTATATAAATACATTTATGTAATTCATGACTATTATCGCCAGCTCAATAGTCCTTTAGATGAGCTTTTGATGCTGGAAGACATTTTAATCCGCTGGAACCGAATCAGCCGTCTACAATGAAATAGATTCCCATGATTGATAAAACTTCCGCCGCCGCCAAACCCCCGACCAAGCCCATGCCCCTGGCGACGCGGCCTGGCGTTTTGTCGCTAACCATTAAAGATAAAAATGCCCTGTACGCCGCGTACATGCCGTTCGTGAAAGGCGGCGGCATATTCGTGCCCAGCAATCGGCCGTATAAATTGGGCGAAGAAGTTTTTATGTTGTTGACCTTGATGGACAGTAAAGAAAAAATTCCGGTTGCCGGCCACGTCATTTGGATAACGCCCCAGGGCGCGCAAGGCAGTCGTACTTCCGGCATCGGCATTCAATTCAGCGAAAAAGATTCCGGCGTGGCGCGTAATAAAATCGAAGGCATCCTCGCGGGCGCGCTGAACTCCGACCGGCTCACGCATACGATGTAACGTGACGCTGCTCGTCGATTCGCACTGCCACTTAAATTTCGACCCACTCAATACCTGTCTGGAAGACGTGCTCCAGCGCGCCCGGGATAATGGAGTGGGGCATATGTTGTGCGTCGCCGTCACCCTCGAAGCTTACCCGGAAATCCGTCAGCTAGCGCAACAACACGCGCATATTTTCGCCTCCGTCGGCGTGCACCCGAATGAAACCGAAGGCCATGAACCGTCGGTCGATGAATTAGTCGATCTGGCTGACAACCCGCGCGTGGTAGCGATCGGCGAAACCGGATTGGATTATTTTCGCAGCCAAGGCGACCTCTCTTATGATCAGACGAACGGAGTAGGGCGACATTTACAGCAGCAAGAACGATTTCGCCATCACATACGCGCCGCGAAAAAATCCGGCAAGCCGCTAATCATTCACACCCGCGACGCGGCGCAGGACACGCTGCGCATCATGCGCGAGGAGGGCGCCGGCGAGATCGGCGGCGTCATGCACTGCTTTACCGAAAGCCAAGACGTGGCGCGCGCGGCGCTGGATCTGAATTTTTATATTTCTTTTTCCGGCATCGTCACTTTTCGCAACGCTGAAGCCTTGCGCGACGTGGCAAAAAATGTTCCGGCCGATCGTTTATTGATCGAAACCGACTCTCCTTATCTCGCCCCCGTGCCTTACCGCGGCAAAACCAACGAACCGGCGTTTGTGCGCCACGTCGCCGAGTGCCTGGCGAATCTGCGCCAATTATCCGTGGAATCCATTGCCGACCTGACCACGCGTAACTTCTTCACTTTGTTCAAGCACGCCACCCGCTAAATTTTTTCTGCTATTGCTGTACGGCTTCGCCAGCGCCGGTTATGCTAAGCGCGGAATTAAATCAGTCATGGCAGGTCGTATGGTTATGCCGGAGACGCTGAATGAATCCGTTACTTGACGCCAAAGCTTTGGGCCAAAGTTTTTGGCTGGATAATCTATCGCGTACGTTGTTGCAGGAAGGAGCGCTCAAAAAACTTATCGAGCAAGACGGCGTTTCCGGCGTTACTTCCAATCCTAGTATTTTCCATAAGGCAATATCCAGCGGCGCTTATTATCAGCCTGACTTGCTGAAATTAAAATCGCGGCGGCTGGGCGTCGAGCAAATCTACGAGCAATTGGTTATTCCCGATATCCAAGCCGCCTGTGATTTATTGCAGCCGGTTTACGCTGCCACGAAGGCGGATGACGGTTACGTCAGCCTCGAAGTGGCGCCGCATCTAGCCCATGAAGAACAGGCGACGATCGATGCGGCGATGCGTCTACACGCACAGGTCGATCGGCGTAATCTGCTGATTAAAGTTCCGGCCACGCCGGCCGGTGCGCGCGCGGTTGAAAAATTAATCGGCGCCGGCATCAGCGTCAATATCACGCTGATGTTCTCGCTGCATCATGTAATGGAGATTGCTCAGGCTTATACCCACGGCTTGCGCCATTGGATTGCCAACGGCGGCGATCCGCGACCGATCAAATCGGTCGCCAGTTTATTTTTAAGCCGCGTCGACACCTTGATCGACAAGCAATTGGAAAAAATCGCTACGCCCGAGGCGCTGGCGCTGCGCGGCCATGCCGCCGTGGCCATGGCCAAGCTGGCGTATCAGCGTTATAAAGATATTTTTCATGGTTCGAGTTTTGAAGATTTGCGAAAACAGGGCGCGCGTCCGCAGTATCTTTTATGGGCCAGCACCGGCGCCAAAAATCCAAATTACAGCGATCTTTTGTATGTCGAACCTCTCATCGGCCGCGAAACGATTAATACACTTCCGGATGCGACACTGGCGGCGTTCCGCGATCATGGCCGGGCGGCGTTGACCTTGGAGCAAGACGTGAAGCAAGCGCAGGATCATATTTTAGCGCTGGAAAAATGCGGCATCGACATGCGCGCCGCCGGTGAGTCATTGCAAGACGAAGGAGTAAAATTATTCGCTGAATCTTACGCCAAACTAATGAACTTATTGAGCTGAAGGCACGATTTATAAATTTAAGTTCTTGGTCAGATCAAAACTGTAGGCGGATTCATCGTGCGGCACATAATCGTCGGGGAGGGGAAAAGCGCTGAGATCTTTAGCAATCGCGGCGCGCAAAAATGAATCCACCCACCAAAAAATGTCTTGATGACGAATCGCGCGCCGCAAGCGGCGCATGCGTGTGCGGCGTTCTTCTTTGGGCATTGAGAATGCACGGTGAATGGCGTCGGCCGAGCCTTCAACATCATAAGGATTCACCAGCAAGGCGCCATTCTGCATTTGCGCCGCGGCGCCGGCAAATTCACTTAGCACCAACACGCAATCTTCTTCGATACTACAAGTGCAATATTCCTTGGCGACTAAATTCATACCATCTTTAAGCGGCGTAACCAAGGCGATTTCAGCGGCGCGATAATAGGCGAGCAGATCGCTGCGCTTGAGACTGCGAAAAATATAATGAATCGGCACCCAACCGCCGGGGCGCGTGAACTGGCCGTTAATTTCACCGACCAAACGTTCGATCTCGGTTTTGAGATCGTGATATTGCGGTATATCTTCGCGGCTCGGCACAACCACTTGAATCAGCGTGACGCGCTCGCGCAATTGCGGATAGCGGATTAAGGCGTTGCGAAACGCTTCCAAGCGATACGGAATGCCTTTGGTGTAATCCAAACGATCCAAGCCCAAAATCAATTGCCGATTGGGAAGCAGCGCCTTCAATTCGCTGGCCTTGTCGGCAACTTCCTGCGCCGCCGCGCGTTTGACAAAACCGTTAAAATCGATGCTGACCGGAAAACTGCCGACACGCACCGTACGTTCGCCGATTTTAATGCCTAATACTTGGCCCTTGCCCTGGACCTTGGCGCCTTTTACCAGTGCGCGCACGCATTCCACAAAATTACGCCGGTCGCGCAAAGTTTGAAATCCGATTAAATCGAATTCCAGCAAGGCGCGTAGTAATTGAAATCGCCAAGGCAACTTGACGAAAATATCCATGGCCGGAAAAGGGATGTGCAGAAAGAAAGCCATCTTCGCGCTAACGTTGAGGCGCCGCAGTTCCACCGCGACATTCATTAAATGATAGTCATGCACCCAAATAAAATCGTCACTGCCGGTTTCGCGCGCGATCAGTTCGGCATACTTGCGATTGACGCTTTGATAAACCTGCCAATAGCTGGGATCGAAATGACACAGCGATTGCAGATCGTGAAATAGCGGCCAAATCACTTCATTGGAAAATCCATAATAAAATTTTCGATGTTCGTCATCCGTCAGTTGCACGGGTCGCAGACGATAGCCGGCGCGCGTGGTTGCTTGCTGCAGTAAGTCGTCGAGATTGGCGACGTCATCGGTCAATCCCGGCCAGCCGGCCCAAACGCCGCCGCGATCGCGCAACACCGGCAGCAGCGCGGTCACCAAGCCGCCGCTGCCGGGTTCAAAATGCAGCGAACCGTCCGGTTTATGCGTTAACACCATCGGTAAACGGTTGGAAGCGACAATTAAGCGTGGATGATTTTGCACGTAGCTAGCCTCGCTGAACAAGCTGGATCGATGCCTGTTGTAAGCGCGAAAACAGCGCCAGGTTGATCGCTTGTTGAATATCCATATAAAGGTTGTAGTCCGGGTCTTGTACAAAGTAGACGGCTTCGAAATTCAAAGTCGTGCCGGTGTATTCCTTGAAGTGCGCGCGGTCGAAACGGGTTTTCGCTTGCGTTTCGATAATTTCCCGCACCATCGCCGGAATCTGCTCGACTTTTTCATGCAAGGCTTGATGCGGAATGCCGAAGCCGAATACCACGCGGCGTTCGAACATGCGCTTATGATTGTGAATCCGGCTTTTCAGAAGATCGGTGTTGGAAAAAATAATTTGCTCGCCGCTGAGACTGCGCAAGCGCGTGGTTTTAAGGCCGATGTATTCGACCGTACCCATGATGTTATCGACGACGATGAAATCGCCGATAACGAACGGTTTGTCGATAGCGATGGACAGCGACGCGAAAATGTCGCCGAGAATATTTTGCATCGCTAACGCTACGGCAATGCCGCCGATGCCTAAGCTTGCCAATAGCGTGGTGATGTTGAAGCCGAGATTCTCGAGAATCATCAACAGCAGCACCGACCACAGCACCACTTGAGAAATGAAGCCGAGTACTGACATCGTGGTGGCGCTGGCGGCGTCGGTTTCTCGATAGCGCTTGAGATAATCGCCGAACCACAGCACGATCGCGCGATTTCCCCATAATGCCAACTGGATGAGCAAGGCGATGACAGCGGCGCGGGTAATTAAGCGTTCTGGCTTTAACGGCAACTCTAGATATTGCGAGCCTAGATATATCGCCAGAATGAATAAAAATAAAAAACGCGTGCAGCTAAAGATATCTACGGCAAAATTTTTTAGAGTGGCATCGCGTCCTTGCGACCACAATAAGAGTCGGCGCGTAATGCTGCGCTTAAGATACTGAAACAACAGCGCCAGACCCAAGCTGATCGTTAGCGCTACCGTCCAATCATATACGGTGTTGCCGTAAAAGCTGCGCTCAAGCAGATTCATCCATTTCTCCGCTCGCTGCCTGCCATTGCCATAAAAACTCCAGCAGCTCGTGCGGCGGCTTTAACCAAAAATCGGCGGCGGTAGGGCGGAACGCCGGCCGCACTAAAATACCGATGCCGCGACCGTGCATCACTTTAAAGGCGTCTTCGTCGGTAAGATCGTCGCCGAGATACGCCGCCGCGGTTTGGGCGTCGGTTTGCGCCAATAAAGATTCCACCACCATGCCTTTGTCGCGCCCCGGCGCGCGCAGCTCGATACCGCCGTCGAAATCATGCCAGACTAAATTTTTATGCAGCTCTTGTAGCATCCACATTTCATAAATTTTTGCGCGCACATCGGCGATTTGCGTCGGGGTTAAACCACGCCAATGGATCGCCAATCCGCCGGGCTTCAGTTCGCAGCGTGCGCCCAGCACTTCGATTTCCTGCGTCCAGTCGTCGGCTTCCACTAAATCATGTAATGCCGCATCGGTGATGCGCGCGACGTTGTATTCGCCGTTCGGTTTGAGTTGCTCCCAACCGTGCGAGCCCCAAATTTCCGGCGTCGATTTCAAACCGAGCAGTGGTAGCAAATCAACCGTCCAACGACCGCTGATGATAATGACCCTGGTGCGGTTTATTTTCATAAGGGTGTCGAGCGCATCGCGCACGCCGGGGTAGGGCAGTGCGTCTTGCGGACGGATGCAATGCGGAGCGAGCGTGCCGTCGTAATCGAGCAGCAGCAGACGTTGGGAAGCCGAGCGCAAGCGTTGTAAAAAATCCGCTAGATCTTGTTGTCGCTGGGTGACCTGGGTATTACCGGTGCGGTTATCCATGGCTGTATTCGGCTTGATGCACCAGGCCTACCATCAGCGTCAGGTATTCGCGCAGATGCCGTGTGATAAGAAAATTTTGGCGCACAAACTCGCGCGCCTTGGCCCCCATTTCCAACAGATGTTGGCGGTGATGCAATAAATAGCGAATACGCAACGCCGCGCCTTCCGGGGAATTGACGAGAAAACCGGTGTGATGATCGATGATCTGTAAGCGAATGCCGCCTGTATCACCGCCGATCACCGGTTTCGCTTTCCACATCGCTTCCGCCACGGTTAAACCAAAGCCTTCTTTCAGCGATTTTTGCAGCACAAAATCGGCGGCGCGCTGCAAGGCGTTAATCGTGCGGTGCGCATCCGGGGGCAGCAACAAAATATGAATGTCCGCGTCTTCGCGCGCCGCAGTTTGGACTTCAGCCAGCACCACGGCGCCTTCCGGGTCATCGTCCGCGCCGCTGCCCGCCAATACTAATTGCAACGTAGGAATAAAAGCGGTCGCCAAGCGATAAGCTTCAATCACACCGAGCGGATCTTTAAAACGGTCGAAGCGCGATACTTGCAACATGATCGGCCGCTTCGGATCGATGTTATGCTGCAGGCAAACGTTGCGTATCTCATCCTCTGACAATTCCACGTTTTTTTCGCTGAGAGGATCGATGCTGGGCGGAATAAGATAAACCGGATGCGGCAGCATCTGTGAAAAATCCGCCAAGGAAAAAATACTGGCGTCAAAATCGCTAACGATTTTACTGAGATATCTCCACACCGGGCGATACGGATGGCTGGCGTCCACATGGCAGCGCCAAATCCATTTTCCCTTGCGCTTGGGAAAATATTTGATCGACGCCGCGGGTTGCGGATCGTGAATGAATACCACGTCGGCGTCTTGCAGCAAGGCGCCGTGCTTTTCAGCGAACTGGCAATTGGTTTGTTCGTATTCTTTCAACGAAACTTGGTTAATAATTGCGGCGTTGCCTTGCAGCGCGTTATGAAATTGTTTGGTGCATTGATAAAATTCATTTTGTCCCTGAATGACTTCCCAGTGCGCCTCCATGCCTAATTCGCGTTGCAGCGGAATCAGCCAATTTAAAATTTCCGCGACGCCGCCGCCTTGACGCGTGGAGTTCACGTGCACTACCTTCATGCCTCGCAAAGGGCGCGACAGTTGCGTCAGATGATCGACAATGTCTTCGCCGATGACATTGGCATAAGTCGCCAATAGACTATTCATGCGCGACTTCCCGTGAAATATTCTTTGAATATCGCCGTAAATTGCTCACGCAATTCGATTAAGCTTACAAAATAAGGATCGAGCTGCGCCAAACGACTGTACAAATCGGCAAATTCGTCGCCAAACAACATTAACCAAGCGCGGAAGTCATCGATCGCTTGCGGCGAACGGCGCCGTGCGTCGATGACGTGATAATAAATACTGCCTAAGGACAAGCTGGAAATAATATTCGCCAGTTCTGGCGGACGTTGGATAAAATGATTGGTGTCGAACACCACGGTTTGCGCGCGAATGAAATGAAACTGGCGATCGCGCGGCGCCCAGGATAAAAATTCGGTTTCATCTAGGCGTTTTTCAATGACGTCAATCAATTCCCGACGCAGCTCTTCCATGTCGCTGAAACTCGCTGGGTCGATGACGCCGATTTGCTCGGCGAGTTTGGCATCGTGTAAACGATGATGGATCCATGAAGCAAAATCATTGTTGAATTCAGGATCGTCAAAGCCCGGGCGCAACAATCCGCCCCAAAAATGATAATAAATGCTTCCCCCATGCACCGTGACTAAAGCATCGCGCAGTTCCCGAAGATTCTGCGCGCGCAAACCGGTGGCGATCGCCGACAGCGCGCAATCCCTGATGACAAAGGGCGCGACCTTGGAATAACCGTCCATGTTGGTCTTTTTGTCCATATCTTTTAATTCTTTAATTTCTGACATGGGTTAATGTAAGAGCTTCCTAAAAGAATGGATTAGGTGCCGGTTGGCGTCAGGCACCGTTTGTTTTGATCGGGTCTGGACTATGAATTGTTCTGTCTCGTTTGCATGGTAGTCTTCTGATGAGTAATTTATTGTGCTCAACCACACATTAGTTTCTAGTTATTTATTGCCGGCCATTTTTAAAAAACAGTGAACCGTCCGTCGAGTAAACGCTAGCTAAATTTGTATTAATGAAGCGGGACTAGCAGGTCAATACCTGATGCATGTTTCAGGATATTTACTCATTAGAAAAAAATGGGCCGTCTCATTTTCATGGACGGCCCAAGCATTACTCATTTTAAAAGGATTACATTATGTTTAAGCTGGCGCGGTGGCTATGACCGTTTTACGTTCGCTGGTTTTACTGCTGCGTAATAAGCGCAAGGCAAACCAGCTGAGATAAAGCGTACCGATGGCAAACACGATATCGCCTGGCACGCGCAACCACACTAGCGTCTCCATGACATGTGAATGCACGATGTCCGGTGAACGCGCATACCACAAACCTTGGCTCACGCTAGCCCAGCCTTGATAAATGCCCGCGGGTACCAATGACATGAATACCATCATCGCCAGTCCGATGTTTAACATCCAGAACGCAGGTTTAATCACGTTATCGGCCCAATTGACGCGTGGCGTCAGTCCACGCAAGCAGAACAGCATGAGACCGATGCCGAGCATGCCATACACGCCGAAGAGCGCGGCGTGACCGTGCGCCGCGGTCATGTTAAGGCCTTGCATGTAGTAGAGCGAGATTGGTGGATTGATCGAGAATCCGAGCAATCCAGCGCCGACCGCATTCCAAAAACCGACAGCGACAAAACACAGGATTGGCCAGCGGTAGGCTTGCACCCATGGCGCGGCTTTGCTGCGCTGATAATTACGAAATGCCTCGAAGCCGATCAAGGTAAGTGGCACCACTTCAAGTGCCGAGAACACCGCACCCACCGCAATCACCGCGGTGGGTGTACCCGTGAAATATAAATGATGCAAGGTGCCCAAGATGCCGCCGAATAAAAACACAATGGTTTCGAGCACGATCGCGCTGTAAGCGGTGGCGGTGCGAATGAGGCCCAGACGCGAGAAGATAAGCGCGACTACGGCGGTGGCGAAGACCTCGAAGAAACCTTCGACCCATAGATGCACCAGCCACCAGCGCCAATATTCAACGATCGAATAATGCGTGTGCCGTCCCCAAGTCAGCGACGTGGCGTAGAACAGGCCGATGCAAGTGGCGGCGACAAACACCATCGCGATCAGCCCGCGGCTTTCATTTGGTTTTGTGAGCGCTGGCCAC
>JACQBD010000053.1 GCA_016194665.1 Gammaproteobacteria bacterium | reverse complement strand
TACTTCGGGCAACAAAAACGATCCGCATGCACGGCCGCAGCGTGGCAACGGTAAAAAAATTGAACGCGTCACTTTCGGCGCTTGTGTCATCGCCGCCGGCGCGCCGCCGTGGGTGCCGCCGATTCCGGGCGCCGATTCCAAAGGCGTGCTGACTTCGGATACGGTGTGGAATTTAAAAAATCCGCCGAAGAAACTTGGCATCATCGGCGCCGGCGCCATCGGCTTCGAGATGGCGCAAATTTTTGCCGATTTCGGAACCCAAGTATTAATGTTGGAAGCCAAGGATAGACCGCTGGCCGAGGTCGAAGCCGAGATCGCCAAACAATTGGCCGAGCTGGTCGCTAAGAAACAAAAAAATCTCAAGCTGGTGACATCCGCCAAGATTGAAAAAATCAGTGGCAAGCCGGGAAACATGGTTCTGGTTTACAGCGGCGCCGAAGGCAAATCGACAAACTTTAAATGCGACTACGTGCTGGTTGCCACCGGTAAACGCCCGGTGCTGGAACCGTTGGCGCTGGATAAAGCCGGCGTGAAAGCGGATCGCGGCATGATCACGGTCGACAAACAATGCCGCACCAGCGCCGCGCATATTTTTGCGGTCGGCGATGTCAACGGCGGTTACATGCTGGCGCACACCGCGGGCCATCAAGGCCGCGTCGCGGCGGCGACGATCCTGGGCGAGAAATCCGAGTACAACCAAGATAAAGATTGCGGCGTGATCTTCACGCGTCCGCAGGCGGCCTTCGTCGGTTTATCGGCGGAGCAGGCCAAGGCCAAAGGTATCGACGCGGTCGAAGTGAAAATGCCGATGAACATTGACGCCAAAGCGATGATCACGGATGAAACCGACGGCCTGATTAAATTGGTCGCGGACAAAGCCAGTCATCGTATCGTCGGCGTCCATTTTCTGGCGGATCATGCCGATACTTTGATCGGCGAAGCGGTGATGATGATCGCGGGCGACATGAGCTTGGAACAAGTGGCGCATGCGATTCATCCGCACCCGACGCAAACGGAAATGTTCGGCGAAATGGCGCGGCGCTTGCTTTCGCGCCTGCGGCGTACGGCGAAAATTGCTAAATAAAAAATAATTTTTACGCAAAGACGCAGAGGATGTAAAGAAAAGTATCTTAATTAAAGGGAACCTTTAAAATTGCACATTCCTTCTCCCTCGGGGAGAAGATCAGAGGGAGAGGGGATTTTAAGGGATTTCTTAAATCAAAAAATCTTTGTGTTTTTGTGGCGAATAACGCAGTTGAGGTTTTATGCCCAAAATAAATAAAGTCGTATTGGCCTATTCCGGTGGTCTCGACACCTCCGTCATTCTTCAATGGCTGGTGGATACCTACGACTGTGAAGTGGTGACCTTCACCGCCGACATCGGCCAAGGCGAGGAGCTGGAACCGGCGCGCGCCAAAGCTAAGAAAATGGGCGTCAAGGAAATATTCATCGACGATCTGAAAGAAGAATTCGTGCGTGATTTTGTATTCCCCATGTTCCGCGCCAATACGCTTTACGAAGGCGAATATTTGTTGGGCACGTCCATCGCGCGGCCGCTAATTGCTAAACGTCAAATCGAAATCGCCAATAAAGTCGGCGCCGATGCCGTGGCGCACGGCGCCACCGGCAAGGGCAACGATCAAGTGCGTTTCGAGCTTGGCTATTACGCCTTGAAGCCGAACGTGAAAGTTATCGCGCCGTGGCGTGAATGGGATTTATCTTCGCGCGAAAAATTAATGAGCTATGCCGCGCAGCATGGCATCCCGGTCGAGATGAAGCGCGGCAAGAAGTCGCCGTATTCCATGGACGCCAATCTGCTGCACATTTCTTATGAAGGCGGCGTGCTCGAAGATCCGTGGTCCGAACCGGAAGCGGATATGTGGCGCTGGACGGTTTCGCCCGAGAAGGCGCCGAACAAGCCGAGCTATATCGAGCTGACTTATAAGAAGGGCGACATCGTCGCGATCAACGGCAAAGCCATGAGCCCCGCCGTGGTTTTGGCCACGCTCAATAAATTCGGCGGTGAAAACGGTATCGGTCGCACCGACATCGTCGAGAACCGCTACGTCGGCATGAAGTCACGCGGCGCCTACGAAACGCCGGGCGGCACCATCATGTTGAAGGCGCATCGCGCTATCGAATCCATTACGCTGGATCGCGAAGTGGCGCACCTGAAAGACGATTTGATGCCGCGTTATGCCTCGCTCATTTATAACGGTTATTGGTGGAGCCCGGAGCGCAAGCTGTTGCAGACCATGATCGACGCCTCGCAGGAAAGCGTCAATGGCGTGGTGCGGCTTAAACTTTATAAAGGAAATGTGATCGTTGTCGGACGCCAGTCGGAAACCGATAGTTTATTCGATTCGACGATTGCGACTTTTGAAGAAGATCAAGGCGCGTATAATCAAAAAGACGCAGAAGGGTTTATTAAGCTCAATGCGCTGCGCATGCGCATCGCCGCCAAACGACGCAAGAAAAAATAGTTCAATGTAGGTTGGGCTGAATGCAATGAAGCCCAACAAAATATTACAAATTAATATTCGGTAAGATGACGTTGGGGTCCGCTGCGCTCACCGCCAATCTACATAAACTTACGAGGAATATGTATGAGCTTTAAAAATGTTGAAATCAAGAAAAAAGCCAACGTCTATCATGATGGCCATGTGACCAGTCGCACGGTCATTACCGCCGACGGTGAAATGAAAACCTTGGGCGTAATGCTTCCGGGAACATATCGGTTTAGCACCCAAGCAGCCGAGGTGATGGAGTTATCTCAAGGCCACTGCCGTGTAAAACTCGCCGGCCAATCCGCTTGGATCGAATACCAGGCGGGGCAAAGCTTCTCCGTGCCCGCCAATTCCCACTTTGAAATCGAAGTCACCGACCTGCTCGATTACATTTGTCATTTTGGATAAATATAAAGAAGTTCTAAATTTCGCGCGTGCTTGTATTGCCCGTGTCAGCAGCTAGAGTTTGATGAGCGGCTGAATAGGGTGCTCCCATAGGGAGCGATAGCACAATTCAAGGAGATGCGATGTTTAGGTTAGCACGGACGACCTCACAGTGGATTTTGCTTGGCTTGTGTCTTCTGCTGCTACCAGATGGCGCTTGGCCGAATGACCAAACCCCGCCGATAAAATTAGCGTTCGGCATCGTTCCGCAACAATTTTCCACCGAGCTGGTTAAAAAATGGGAACCATTATTACGCTACTTAAGCCAGAAGACCGGTTATCAAATCGAGTTTGAAACCGCGCGCGATATTCCTACTTTCGAGCAACGATTGGCCGCGGGCCAATACGATTTGGCTTATGTCAGTCCTTATACCTATACGATTGTGCATAAATCCCCCGCGCGTTATGAAGCGTTTGCCAAAGAAAAGGGCAAGAAACTTGTCGGCATTATCGTAGTGGCTAAAGACAGCCCCTATCAGCGGCTGGAAGATTTACGCAATCAAACATTGGCGTTTCCAGATGCGGCGGCGATCGCCGCCAGTATTATTCCGCGGGCGTATTTTCAAAAGCAGGGAATTCCGATCAAGCCCGTGTATGTTATTTCGCATGACTCGGTTTATCTGTCAGTGGCCAACGGTTTATACCCGGCTGGCGGCGGCGTGATGCGAACCTTCGAAACCGCGGATCCCGCGGCGCGCGCACGCTTGCGAATATTATGGACCACGCCTAGTTATACCCCGCATCCTTTTATTGCCCACCAGCGTGTATCCAAACAAGTTATCGCGCGCCTGCGCGCCGTTATGCTGGCGATGGATGCCGATCCAGCCGCAGCGGCGTTGCTGGAGAAGCTCGCCTTGAAAGGCATCAGCGCTGCACAGGATAAGGACTACAACGATATTAGGGCGTTGGGACTGACGATTTCCGATCACCTGCTCAAGAAGGCGCCCAATTAAAGCTTGGCAGGCGTTTGACGAGAATGGGTCTAAAATCCTGTAGAACTGCACGGAAGAACTTTTTTCTTCCAGTTTAATATGATTCTAAAAGCGCAGCGCATAGTTTTTAGACGACTATGCTTTGAGATAAATACGAATACACGCGGGGGTTTGCAAATTTTTTATTGAAAAAAGCATGAACCTATCATTAATTCTTTTTAAGAGTGGGAGCAGCTATGCGTAAGGGATACTTGGCGTTATTCGTTGTTTCATTGCAGATGTTAATGGGCGGGATAACACTCTTACACGCAGCCGACGTCACTGTGATCGGTTTTGGTGTTGGGCCGCAACAATCAGCAAGCGAGTTAGCCAAACGCTGGACACCCTTGCTCGAATATCTCAGTCACAAAACCGGTTACACCATTCAGTTTCAAACATCGAAAGATATTCCCACGTATCAACAGGCCATGAAAGCGGGGCAATTCGATGTTGTATATATCAATCCTTATCACTATACCTTATTTCACAAAACCACCGGTTACGATGTGTTTGCCCAGGAAAAAGATGCGACCTTGACCGGGATCGTGGTGGTGCACAAGGACAGTCCTTATAAAAAGATGGCGGATCTGAATGGCAAAGACTTTGCTTGTCCCGCGCCCACGGCGGTGACAGCGGCGGTGTTACCGATGCAAAAGTTTAAGCAACTAAAGGTTAGTGTGACCCCCAATTACGTGACCTCGCATGATTCGGTGTATCGCGCCGTGGCTAAAGGTTTATATGCCGCGGGCGGCGGTGAGTTGCGCACGTTTAATAATATGGATCCTGAGATTCGCGATCAGTTGCGTATTTTATGGAGCGCGACACCCTTGCCGCCATTTGTGTTTGCGGCGCATCCGCGGGTTTCCAAGCAAACGGTAAAACGCTTGCAAGAAGTCATGGTCGAGATGGATAAAGATCCGACGGCGGCGCCACTGCTTAAAGCGCTTAATTTTAAGGGCATTGCGCCGGCGAAGGATGCCGATTACGACGTGGTGCGCAAACTCAACATCCACATGCCCATCGAAGTACCGAAGAATTAATTTTTTCTCGACGTGTCATTCCGATTAAAAACAATATTAGGCATCACCCTCATCCAGGCGGTGATGCTGTTCATATTGATTTTAAGCAGCATGAATTTACTGCGCTCCTCGAACCAGGACGAATTGCAAAAGCGCGCGCAAACCGCGGCGCAGTTATTTGCCTCGGTCACTCAGAGCGCGGTGTTATCCTCCGACTTGGCCTCACTCGATAGCTTTGTCAAAGAAGTATTGACCAACCCGGGTATCGTCTATGCGCGAGTATTGGATCGACGCAATGTGGTGTTGGCGCAAGGCGGCGATCCTCAAGCCCTGAAGCGCCTATTTCATCCGCATCAAATCTTCGACGACATTACGGATGCAATCTTGGACGCACAAGCGGATATCGTCATTGAAAAGATCCATTATGGACGAGTCGAAATCGGTATTTCGACAGACACCATCAGTGCGGTGCTGGCGGCGGCACGCGAGCGCACCACGGCTATTGCTATCGTTGAATTGTTGGTAGTGGGTTTATTCTCTTTTTTTCTTGGTCTTTATCTGACTCGCGGATTGGATGCTTTAAAGCAAGCCACGCTGAAAATTTCCCAAGGCGAATTAGGTTATGAAGTGGAGGTTCGGGGTCACGATGAATTAGCTCAAACAGCGCACGCTTTCAATGAAATGTCCAAGGAGCTGCGCGTGCTTTACGACCAACGCAAACGCGCGGAAGAAGAGCTCAGCAAGCTTAACGAAGATTTGGAACGGCGCGTTAATTTACGCACCGAACAGTTAACCGCTGCCTACCAAAAAATCGAGCACCAAGCATTACACGATTCTTTGACCAAGCTGCCCAATCGCACGTTATTTCAGGATCGCTTGCAACAAACATTACTGACAGGGCAGCGTGAAAACCGACCGTTTGCCTTGGTGATGATGGACCTAAATAAATTCAAGACCATCAACGACACCCTGGGCCATCACAGCGGCGACTTGGTATTGCAGGAAACTGCCTCACGCTTGCGCGGTATCTTGCGCCAATCCGACACCATCGCGCGTTTAGGCGGCGACGAATTTGCCATGATCTTGCCCACGGTTAAAGACATGCCCGCGGCCGCAACCGCGGCCAACAAAATTATCGATACGATCAATAAAGGCATGGAGCTTGAGGGCCAAACGCTAAACATTGGAACTAGTCTAGGTATCGCTCTTTATCCACGCGACGGCAACGACGCCGGCCTGTTGATGCGCCACGCCGATATCGCGATGTATGCCGCCAAGCGATCCAAATCGGGCTTTATGCTTTATAGCGAAGACCTAGACCAAAGTAGTTCGGGACAGATTAATTTGCAAAAGGATTTGACCAGGGCGATAACCGAGAATCAATTGGTATTGCATTATCAGCCCAAGATTGATTTCGCCAGCGAACGTGTGAGCGGCGTAGAAGCTTTGGTGCGTTGGCAGCATCCCGAGCATGGGCTCATGTTCCCGGGCGATTTTCTTCAGCTGGCGGAAGATTCGGGTCTGATTAAACCGATGACGCGCTGGATATTGCTGACTGCGCTTAATCAATGCAAGAAATGGCACGAGGAAGGCCGAGACCTGACGATCTCAGTGAATGTTTCGTCCGCTAGCTTGCAAGATGTACAGTTTCCCAACGATGTCGCCGCGGTGTTGAACGAGGTCGGCGCCAGTCCAGCATGGTTGGAACTCGAGCTCAGTGAGCTCGGTATCATGCTCGAACCGCCGCGCGCCATGGATATCATTATCCGTTTGAGCGAGCTGGGCGTGCGCATTGTGATCGATGATTTTGGCACCGGTTATTCGTCGATGGCTTATCTCAGAAAATTACCGATCGCTAAAATCAAGGTCGATCGCTCTTTCGTTCACGACATGCTGGGCAATAAAAACGACGAAGTGATCGTGCGCTCGATTATCGGTTTGGGCCATAACCTTGGGCTCAACGTTATTGCCGAAGGCGTGGAGAACATGGCGACCTGGGACCAACTTAAGTCCTTGCAATGCGACGCTGCGCAAGGTTACTGCATGGCGCGGCCGATTACCGCCGAAGAGCTCGAAAGATGGTTTCGCGAATCCCCGCATGGCTTGAAATTAAAAAAAGGCTAGGGCAAGTAATTTTGCAATCGCCGCGGTCTGTGCCAAACTGGCGGCATGAAGTTTATCCACCGTCTTATCTCCGTCAGGAAAATCTAAAAACCATGCGCGTGCTGCATACCATGCTCCGTGTCGGCGATCTGGATCGTTCGCTTAAGTTTTACACCGATGTATTGGGCATGAAACTGCTGCGCAAAAAAGATTATCCCGACGGCCAATTCACGCTCGCCTTCGTCGGTTATGCTCCGGAATCGGAGCAGGCCGTGATTGAGCTGACTTATAACTGGGGCACCTCGCAATATAATTTAGGCGACGGTTTTGGCCACGTGGCGCTGGAAGTGGACGATGTTTACCGGGCTTGCGACGATATTAAGAAACGCGGCGGTAAGGTAACTCGCGAGGCCGGACCCATGAAGCACGGCAGCACGGTGATTGCATTCGTTGCCGATCCGGATGGTTATAAAATCGAACTCATTCAAAAAAATACCGCCGACTTAAAATAAAAATGCAATGGCTCGATAATACCCCCTGGTGGTTGTTGGCCGGCGCCGCGCTGATATTAGGACTGGCGCCGTTCGCTCCGGAACCGCATTTATGGCAAAAGCTAAAAATGTTAAGCGCGGGCACGCTGACGCGACCGATCGACATCTTCGATTTGGCGCTGCATTCATTCATGCTGCCGTTGCTGGTCTTTAAGCTGGCGCGCATGACGCGCCTTAAAAAGAAAAAACATTCTTCCCACTAACGGCGGGTCAGGTGTGATGTCACCGTTCTTGCCTACCGTTCCCCCGTTAAATTCACCGCCCATTATTGCGCTGATTCTTCCCGTTCTAAACGAAGCGGAACGACTGCAAGCCTGCCTAGGCGAACTGATGCAGTGGCATGACTTCGATCAGATTATCGTGGTCGACGGCGGCAGTAGCGACGCCAGCGTCGAGATCGTTTGCAAATTCATGTCCAGCGACGCGGCCATGGCGCATCCGATTTTAAACCTGTTGCAAGCTCCCCGCGGTCGTGCACGGCAATTGCATAGCGGCGCTTTGGCCGCGGACGCCGATGTGCTGTTATTCCTGCATGCCGATACCATTTTGCCGCGGACGGCGACGGCGGATATTCGCGCGGCGATTCAACGCGGCGAAATATGGGGACGATTTGACGTTCAGTTATGCGGCAAAAATTTTATATTTCGCGTTATCGAACGCTGCATGAATTGGCGCTCGGCCCATACCGGCATCGTCACCGGCGATCAAGCCATGTTTGTGCGCCGCGATGCGTATCGCGTGCTCGGCGGTTTTGCGCCGATCGCCTTGATGGAGGATGTTGAATTTTCCAGCCGCTTAAAATGGATCGCGTCACCGGCGCGTTTGCGAAGCGCGGTGTTGACTTCCACGCGACGTTGGCAGCAACACGGCATCCCGCGCACCGTTTTATTGATGTGGAGCTTGCGATTTTTATTTTGGCTGGGAATTTCTCCGCGGCGCTTGGCGCGTTGGTATGAACGTAAGTCGTGAAACAACCCGAGCTCATACTTTTTGCCAAGCAACCGATCGTAGGTGAAGTCAAAACGCGTTTGCAACCGGAATATAGCGCGCAGCAAGCCGCCGAGATCGCCGGTTTTTTGATCCGCGCCACGGTCGAGCTGGCGGTGTCCGCGTGGCCCGGCGCGATTTATTTATACGCCTGGCCCAATGCCGATCATGCGTTATTTCATCAGCTCGCGCGCGAGTTTTCCATTCAACTGGCCGATCAAGCCGCCGGCGATTTGGGCGTAAAAATGTTGCGCGCCTTGGAAGACGGCATTGGCCGCGCCGGACGCGCGGCGATCCTGGGTTGCGACGTGCCGCACGCCGGCTGGGACATCATCGATCAAGCCAACGATTGGCTGGCGCGCGGCCGCAATGTCATCGGGCCCACGCACGACGGCGGTTATTATTTCATCGGCTTGCAGCAAGTCAGGCCTGAGTTGTTTCAGGATATCGCCTGGGGCAGTCAACAAGTCTTAGCGACCACGCTCGCGCGTGCGGCAACTTTAGAAATGGATTTTGAGATGCTTAAGAAACTACGCGATATCGATAGCGCCAGCGATTTGTGGCTGATCGCGCAGAAGTACCAGCCTTTAAAAAAATTTCTGAAATAGAAAATATAAATTTATAAGAAGATTAATAATTACAACCACAGCGAGCACAGGGAATAAAATATTTAAAGGGACCTCTAAAAATCCCCTCTCCCTCCGGGAGAGGGTTAGGGTGAGGGGATCAATACATAAATTAACTATCCCCTCATCCTCGCCTTCTCCCTCAGGGAGAAGGAATTGCCAATTTTTAGAGCTTCCCTGAATTTAAAACTCTCCGTGTTCTCTGTGCTCTCTGTGGTTAAAACTCATATCTTAAATCAACGCGCCGCCGCAACTGCTGCCGGCGCCGGCGGTGCAACCGAAACAATGCGGACCCACGGCGACCGGCGTGTCGTTAAGACTCGCAGCCGAAATATCCCACAGATAGCGCGCACGTCCCGCCAGCGGCAGATCGAGCATCTGATTGAAATCGCAATCGTAGACCCGTCCCAACCAGTCCACGCTAACGAGATGACGGCACATGAGTCCCGGCACCGTCGTTGGATTGAAGTTGTCTTCGAGCAATTGCATGTATTGTTCATGTTGACCGCTGCGCTCAAGAAAATGCGCGAAGCGGTTAATTGGCAGATTGGTGATCGTCATCAAACGTGAAAACACCACGCCGAAATCTTCCCGCAAACGTTTCTTATAGTCCGCTTCTAGTTTATCTTGCGCGCCCGGAAGAAAAGCGCCGCCGGGGTTGTAAACCAGATCGAGGATGAGATTTTTTTCTCGGCCATAGCCGGCTGCATTCAACCGCTTCAGCGCCTCGATGCTTTTTTCAAATACGCCGTCGCCGCGCTGGGCGTCGACATTTTTTTGCGTATAGCAAGGCAGAGAACAAACCAAACGTATTTGACGTTGCGCGTACCACGTGGCCAAATTTTCTTGGCCGGGTTCGAGCAAGACGGTTAAATTACAACGTGCGGTGATATGCAGTTCCAGCGCCTGCAAACCGTCGACGAAGCGGCGGAAATGTGGATTGAGTTCAGGAGCGCCGCCGGTAATATCGGCTGCCTTGACGCCGGAAATCTGTATCCAGCGAAGAATTTTTTCCATGGTGTCCCAGGCCATGATTTCGCTGCGCTTAGGGCCGGCGTCGACATGACAGTGGTGGCAGGCTTGATTGCATAAACGGCCGACATTTATTTGCAGCTCGCGTAGACGGTCGCGCCGCAATGGGCCGATGCCATGCCGCTCGAGGTGGGCGGCAAAAGACGGCGCCGACAGGTTTTTTATTTTGATCGCTGTTTTTGACATAGCAGCATCTTAAAGAAACGGTTTGGACATTCAACAGCTGAAGTCGGAAAAGACGCCCGAACTGGCGTGCCGATGCAGCGCTAAAATCAAATTATAATCGGACTGGATGCGTAACGCTGCTTCCGCCGCCTGTGCCAACGTGGCGCCGGCAGCGCAGGCCGATAACAATGCATAATCGGCTTCGTTCAACGATTCGATTTGCACCTGCTGGCGGCGAATCACCAGCAGTTTTACACCGCCTAAGCCCAGATCGATCGATTGATCGCCGGCGTAGGCTGATTGATTCACTTCCCAAATGCGCAATACCGGATAGTCCGAAGTAACCAGTTGCACCGAAGGGTGCAGCATAAATTTGAGATCGGCGTATTGCGCAGGAGCAATCGCCGCCAGCGCCTTGAGCGCCAGCGGCGCGCGGTCGGCGGCGTGGTAGGATCGATGCCAAGCCCATTCCAGGCGCGCGACATCGGGCAAGTAAACCAGTTCTTGTGACGGTGGAAAACTTTCTAAAAATTCGGCAAAGCCGTCGCCGAAATCGTGCAGATTGCCGCTGCTCAGCGGATGCGTGCGCATAAATGTATCGGCGGCGTAACGAAAAAAACCGTCGCCGACCAAGCGCTCGACCACGGGATACACCGCCTTGAGTGCGTTCGTGAGGCTCTCGCAGACGTTGTTGCGGTATATCTGAAAATGCTGCGGTCCCGGAAAACGGCCGGCGCGGATATGTTGCGCCAGTTCCGCGGGAAGCTCGTTAAACACGCCGGCGCTAAACGCGCGCTGCAGTTCACGCAATGACGGCATGGGCGTTCTCCAAAATTTCATCGGCCTTACGCGCTTCATCGAGCAACACCGGCAGCGGCGGCAGATCGGCGTCCCACTCGATCAAGCTGGGAATGGCGCCAAATTTTTCGATCGCTTGCCGATAGAGCGCCCACACTTCGTCGGCGACACGCGCGTTGTGCGTGTCGATAAGAATTTCACCGTCGGTGTAACGGTTGACGGTGAATCCGGCCAGATGTATCTCGCGAATTTTGCGCGCGGGTAGCGCGTGCAGATAAGCCAGCGCGTCGAAGCGATGATTGGTGGCGTTGACGTGCAGATTATTCACATCGAACAGAATGCCGCAGCCGCAGCGATTGGCCACCTCGGTCAAAAACTCCCATTCCGGAATGGTCGAGTGAGTGTATTGCAAATAGGTCGAGGGATTTTCGATCAACAATTCGCGCCCGAGAAATTCCTGCGCTTGCTGCACGCGTTGCGTGAAGTGCAGCAATGCTTCTTCGGTATAAGGCAAAGGCAGCAGATCGTTCAGATAGCGGCCGTCCACCGAGCTCCACGAAAGATGCTCCGAGACCAATCCCGGTTCGATGCGTTCGATAAGCGCTTTGAGTTTTTGCAGATGCCGCAGATTCAGCTCATCGCTGGAGCCGAGCGAAAGTCCGACGCCATGTAGACTGATGGGATAATGTTGGCGCGCTTTTTCCAGATATACCAAGGGCGCGCCGCCGGCGCCGAAATAATTTTCGCTGTGCACCTCAAGCCAGGCCGTGGCCGGCAAGGTGTCGATGACTTCGTGGTAGTGTTCGGCGCGCAGCCCGATCCCGGCGTGCGCCGGGATCGGAAGCGGAGTGACGCATTTGTCACTCACGAGTGCGGCGACTAATTTTTGCTTTTGGCGGGCGCTGCCGGTGGGGTAACCGAGCCGCCGGCGATTTTCATACAGGTGCCCTTCGGTACGTACATCCACGCATCTTTTTGGCTATCTTGTTTAGCGGTGCCGGAACATACCGAGCTGACGGTCGCGCAGTCATTCTTACCGGCCTTGGCCACGCCATAGCAACGTTCCTGCTCGGCGCATTGCACCACGCCGGCGGTTTGCGCCGATTGCGTGACGAGCGTGAGTAGGCCGCCGATGACGGTAGACAAAAGCACTGACCGGGGTTTAGTGGACATAGATGATCTCCGTGGTTGTGGGGACGCAACTAAAGCTTAGGCGAGAAACGCCGCCGCGCCGGACTTTTTTTACCGGTTATTTCCCGCTCCATTTGCGGCTAATAAAGTAATCGACGGAGATTTTCCCCGGTCCATGCAGCAATATAACCAGCAGCAAGATGCCCCAATAGGTATGATCCTTGAGGCCGACTTCATTCAGTGCGGGATAAGAGATCACCGCCATCAAGTTGAAAGCGAATAAAGCGGCGGCGTTGAATCGCGTTGCCAGGCCGATGGCCAAAAATGCGGGAAAAATAAGTTCAGCGCCGGTGCCCAGCACCGCCGCCGCTTGCGGCGCTAACAGCGGAACCTTGTATTCGTATTTGAAAAGATCCAGGGTCGATTCCCAATCCTGCAGCGAAGCGAATCCCGAGCGGAAAAAAATATTCGCCACCCAAACGCGTATACCGAAATCGAGCAAGGGGCTCGCCGATTCCAACACGCGGATGACAGGGGCGCTTAAGCGCATGGTTCTTTCGACAAATGTCATAAAGTCTCCGATCTATTTTGTATTAACATTTTTTATCTTCAATAAAGGATAGCACGCTGATCGTCATTTTTTTTGAATCTGCCATGAGACCATGCGGCCATATTAAAGTTTCTAGAACGCGGCGTTACCCCGAAAATAGCCGTGAATCAGCCTTCCGCCAAGCGCCGCAGACAGTTTACGTAGATGGAATCCGGCGGCGTATCGACGGAGCGATCCGATTGCCACAGCATTTCTCCCAGACATTCCATGATTTGATGTTGAACTTTATGTTCATCCATCAGTCGCCGCAAAAGTTTTTGATAGCACTCGCGTATGCCCGGCGGTTGATCGAGAGCGAGTTGTTCTTCAATGGCGATGTGCATGCCTAAGTGGAGAAACGGATTGATGCCGCCGACTTCCGGAAAATGATCGCGCTCGCGGTTGACCTCGGGTTTTTCGAGCAGTGCATGATATTCCGGATGGCGCAAAACGATCTGCACGATTATTTTCTCGATGCCCTGCAACGGCTGATTATGTCGATGCGCTTGCCAGGCACGAAAAAAAACCTCGCGTGTTTGATCCCGTTCTTCTGCGCCAACCATATTATTTAAGACTGCACGCGCGGCAGCGTTTGGCGGAACAAGCCAAGCACGGTGGAGTATTGAAACAAATGATTGGCGCCGTCGAGCGGACCGAGCTCGCCGTTGCCGTACATGCCGACGATCGGAACGCCGGGATAGCGCGCGCGTAAGGCGTCCATGTCGCGGTCGCGATTGCCGAAGAATTGCGGCCCGCGGCCGATGCAGGGAAAAAGTAGCGCAAAGTCGGGAGTGTGGTCGCCGAATTCTTGCGCGCTGTGGGCAATGCAGGCGCGCATGTCGCGCTCGGCGGTGAGCGCGTCGCGCATGGCCCAGAATAAACGATCGCCGCGCGCCGGACGCTGCGACAAAGTGATCGATTGATCGCGCAGATTCGCGGCGACAATATGATTCAAGCGATAACGGCCTTCGCGAATCGCGGTTTCCGGATCGCCGATGGTGACGCCGCCCATGATCAAATGCAGCGGCACGCGTTCCATCTCGCGCACTTGCGGCGGCAGCGATTTCACCAGCACCGAAAGCGCCGGATAATTTCCCAAACGTTTGATGTCGTGATCTTGCACTTCCGCGACTTCGATCGGCGAGGTTAAAGCGCGCACGCCTTGCGATGCGGCGATGACGCTAGCGACGCCTTGGATAATGGCGTCAACGCGTCCCGACTCCACCACGCGTGCACCGCTCCAAACCGTAAACGGCCCATGGCCGAACAAATCGCCCGACACCGCGCCAAAACGTTTGGCCGGAATATCGAGCCAGTCGGCGCTTAAACCCGCGGGCGTGCATAAGCTCAGCACAGTATCTTCGTCGCTTAAGCTGGTATGCGGAGTCAAAGTGAGTTGCATATCGCCGCCCAAAACCAGAGCGGCGGCGCCGGGACTGTCGAGCACCCATTCTTCTTCCGTGAGGATGCCGGCGCCGGTACAGCCGACGATCTGTAAACATCCGCCGGCGCGCGCCGCCGCGCGTGCGCCGTGGCTGAGCCCTGAAGCAGCAACTCGAGGAATCATCCCAGTGTCCTCGAAAGCTTGGAGAAATTTTTTTTTCCCACGTTATCGGCGTCCTCTGTCATTCGCCAGTTGCAGCCCCATTGCCGAGCTTGCTGCGCTCTAGCTCATGCTACTACTTTAGTCCGGTACTCACACAAATCATAGATGACGCATTGTGGGCAACGCGGTTTGCGTGCAATACAGGTGTAACGCCCGTGCAAAATGAGCCAGTGGTGCGCGTGCTGACGAAATTCCTCGGGCACTGTTTTAAGCAGTTTTTTCTCCACTTCCAATACATTTTTCCCCGGCGCCAGCCCGGTGCGGTTGGCCACACGGAAGATATGC
Organism: Gammaproteobacteria bacterium; assembly: GCA_016194665.1. Taxonomy (GTDB): domain Bacteria; phylum Pseudomonadota; class Gammaproteobacteria; order Acidiferrobacterales; family Sulfurifustaceae; genus Sulfuricaulis. The sequence goes on along the minus strand of JACQBD010000053.1, from coordinate 1,815 downwards.
GTATCCACGGCAATCGTCGGCTGGCCGAAAGCGGTATTTAAAATCACGTTGGCGGTTTTGCGCCCCACGCCGGCGAGCGCTTCCAGCTCTTCGCGCGTCGCCGGAACTTGGGCCATGTGTTTTGCCACCAGCAGCCGGCAAGTTTTGAGTATGTTGGCGGCTTTGGTGTTATACAAACCGATGGTTTTGATATAACGCTTAAGACCTTTTAGGCCTAATTTAATAAATTGCTCAGGCGTGTTCGCGACTTTGAAAAGTTCCGCGGTGGCTTTGTTAACGCTTTTATCTGTGGCTTGCGCCGACAGAATCACCGCAATCAATAATTCAAAAGAGGTTTTATATTGAAGCTCGGTCGTGGGCTTGGGATCCGCTTGTCTCAGGCGCTCGAAGATGGCGATGCGTTTGGATTTATTCATACACGATTTGGAAAATTCGCGCGCCGTTACTTTTTTATATTTAATTTTTTATTTTGGCTGCGCGCAACGGCTTCGCGAATATCGGCGCGAATTTTTTCTTTATCTTTAGGAAATGTCGCATAAGTTTCGCCGGCCGACGCCTGCTTATTCATGGTTCTACCGCGGGGTTCGCGTGTTGGCTGTTGGAGACGTTCAAGGCGCCGTTCAGTCCGTCGGCGCCAATGCTCGGTTTCGGCGCGCGCGTATTCCGGCCACGGGTCATTGGCGGCGATGTCCAGCGGCTGCATGACAATGCAATCGACGGGACAAGGCGGCAGGCACAATTCGCACCCGGTGCATTCAGCGGCGATCACGCTGTGCATCCACTTGCGCGCGCCCATAATGGCATCGACCGGACAAACATCGATGCACTTGCGACAACCGATACAAATTTTTTCATCGATGACCGCGCGCGCACGCGATGTGTGTTTTCCAAAACGCGGATCGAGCGGTTTACGTTCCGTGTGTAATAATTCTGCCAGCGCCTGCAAAGTGGTTTCACCGCCCGGCGGGCATTGATTGATATCAGCCTTGCCAGTATTCAATCGATTGGATTCCTTCTCCCTACGGGAGAAGCACAGGATGAGGGGATATTTCCACGGTGAATTTAAGAATTTAATATCCCCCTCATCCCCGCCCTCTCCCGGAGGGAGAGGGGATTGCAGCCGATGTTTATTTTGTTAGGCGTCCTTAATATTTTCTGGGCTTGCTACTTTACGCGCATGCCCGGCTGCGCGCCGCTATCGGGCGCGAGAATCCACAAATCTTTTTTGCCCGGACCGGCGGCCAGCACCATGCCTTCGGAATTGCCGAACTTCATTTTGCGCGGCGCCAAATTCGCCACCACCACCGTGAGCCGGCCTTCGAGGTCTTCGGGTTTGTAGGCTTCTTTAATGCCCGCGAACACGGTGCGCGTGACGCCGCCGATGTCCACCGTCAATTCGAGCAACTTGTCCGCACCTTCCACGTGACTCGCCTTGACGATGCGCGCGATGCGCAAATCGATTTTGGCGAAGTCGTCGTAGCTGATCTCGGGCATGAGCGGATGGCGCGCGAGGTCGCTGGTGTCGGCGATGGTTGCGGAAGTTTTTTCGGCCATGGTTTTCATATCCTTTTGAGATTCGTCGAGCAGTGCGGGGATGCTCTTCGGATCCACGCGTATGGCTAAATGAATATACTTGTTGATGGCGTGATCAGTGAGCAGCGTTTGAGTATCTGCCCAGGTGAGTGCTGGTATATTTAAGAATGCAGCTACATCGTCTGCAAGTTTGGGCAGGATCGGTTTGAGATAAATCGTCAAAAGTCTGAACAGATTGAGGCTCGTGGTGCAAACCTGTTGTAGCTGTTCTTTCTGTGCGGA
>JACQBD010000005.1 GCA_016194665.1 Gammaproteobacteria bacterium | reverse complement strand
CGTCATGCAAAAATTGCTACTTGGCGTTGAAGGCACACACACATTAGCATGGCGGCTTAAATGGAACCTATTCGTTGTCACGCATTCGTTTAGCCATGATAAATCTAATTCTATTCGTTGTGCGCCGATGAATATTTATCTCGTCGGTGGCGCGGTGCGCGACAAACTGCTCGGCTTGCCGATTAAAGACCGCGATTATGTCGTCGTCGGCGCCACGCCGGAACAAATGGTGGCGCAGGGCTTCAAACCCGTTGGCGCTGATTTCCCGGTATTTTTGCATCCGCAGACCAAAGCCGAATATGCGCTGGCGCGCACTGAACGCAAATCAGGCCGCGGTTATAAAGGGTTTACGGTTTATTCCGCGCCCGATGTCACACTCGAAGACGATCTGCGCCGGCGCGATCTCACGATCAATGCCATGGCCGAAGACGAACAGGGAAAGCTAATCGACCTGTTCGGCGGCGCCGAGGATTTGCGCAATGGCGTGCTACGTCACGTGTCGCCGGCATTCGCCGAAGACCCGGTGCGCATTTTGCGCGTGGCGCGTTTCGCGGCGCGTTTTGCCAAATGGGGTTTTCACGTCGCGCACGCCACCAATCGTCTCATGCGTGAAATGGTAGAAGCAGGCGAGGCGGATCATTTGGTGCCGGAGCGCGTGTGGGCCGAACTGGAACGCGCGCTGAGTGAAGACAAGCCGTCGCGTTTTTTTGAAGTGTTGCGCGCCTGCGGCGCCTTGCAGCGCTTGTTTCCCGAGATCGACGCGTTGTTCGGCGTGCCGCAACCGCCGCAGCATCATCCGGAGGTCGACACCGGCGTGCATGTCATGTTGGTGCTGGATCAAGCGGCGAAACTTTCCGCCGCTGCGCAGGTGCGCTTTGCGGCGCTGATGCACGATCTCGGCAAGGGCACCACGCCGCCGAGCGAATGGCCGCGGCACATCGGCCACGAAGCGCGCGGCGCTGAGTTGGTGAAAAATATCTGTCAGCGGTTTCGCGTACCGAACGAGTATCGCGATCTGGCCTTGATCACGGCGCGCTATCACGCGCACTGTCACAAAATCGCCGAGCTACGGCCGGCGACGATAGTCGATACCTTGGAGGCCATGGATGCTTTCCGCCGTCCCGAACGCGTCGATATGTTCGTGCTGGCCTGCGAGGCTGATTTTCGCGGCCGGCCCGGCAGCGAGGATAAACCCTATTTGCCGGCGGAGATTTTCCGCCGTGTTTTCAAGGCCGCGCGCGCGGTGGATACCGCGGCGATCGCCGCCAGCGGCGCTCAAGGCCCGGACATCGGCGCACGGATTCGCGAGGCGCGCATCGCCGCCGTGCGCCAAGTGTTATCATTATCCGGCGCGCCGCCTGCGTCAGGGGCGTAAAAGTATTTTTAGAGATAGGTGCAACATGAAAATTAAATTTAGATATTTTCTTACGCAGTTATTTTTGCTGTCCATGCCGCTGTTTTTTTCCGCAGACATCATGGCGGCGGAGCCAGCGCCGGCGGCCAAGCCCAAAGACAATGTCATTAAAGTGGTGTACCACGCCGATTTCGCCGATGCACGACGCTTCAGCACCATGCTGACCAATATCAACAACATGGTCGCGGTGTATCAGGAAAATTTAGCCGACTATGACATACGCATCGTGTTTGTTTCTTACGGAATTCGTTTCGTGACCAAAGATCCTTTGGCCAAGACGCCGTTTGCCGAAGACGCGGAATTAAAAAAGCGCCGCGAAAATTTGCTCGGGCGCTTGGAGACGTTGCGTGAATCTTATGGCGTGAAGTTCGAGCTCTGCGGTATTACGCGCGAGCAAGCCGGATTGGAGGTGAAGAAATTAATCCCCGGTGTCGACGTGGTGCGCTCCGGCGTTGTGCGCATCGAAGAATTGCAGCATCAAGGCTTTGCCTATCTTAAAATCGAGTAACAGATTCCGTGGCTAAAACGACTGCATCACGACCGGTTTCCGCCACCGGCGCGGAAAAAATTTCGCGCGTCGGTTTCGTCAGCCTCGGTTGCCCCAAGGCGCTGGTCGATTCCGAACGCATTCTCACGCAACTGCGCGCCGAAGGTTACGCGATCTCGCCCGACTACCAAGGCGCCGATCTGGTCGTCGTTAACACCTGCGGCTTCATTGACGCCGCGGTCGAGGAATCCTTGGACGCCATCGGCGAAGCGCTGGCCGAGAACGGCCGCGTGATTGTTACCGGTTGTTTGGGCGCCAAAGGCGACATCGTTAAACAAACTCACCCACAGGTATTGGCCGTCACCGGTCCGCACGCGCTCGACGAGGTGATGCAAGCGGTGCACACGCATCTGCCTAAGCCGCACGACCCTTACATCGATCTGGTGCCGCCGGCCGGCATCAAGCTGACGCCGCGGCACTACGCCTATCTCAAGATCGCCGAAGGCTGCAATCACCGCTGCACGTTTTGCATCATCCCTTCCATGCGCGGCGATTTGGTCAGCCGCGATGTCGGCGAGGTGTTACAAGAAGCGGAACATCTGGTCAAGGCCGGCGTGCAAGAACTGCTGGTGATTTCGCAGGACACCAGCGCCTACGGCGTGGACGTGAAATACCGCAGCGGATTCTGGCGCGGCCGGCCGGTCAAGACGCGCATGCTGGAGTTAGCGCAAGCCTTGGGCGAGCTCGGCGTGTGGGTGCGCTTGCATTATGTGTACCCCTATCCGCACGTCGACGACGTTATTCCGCTCATGGCCGCGGGAAAAATTTTGCCGTATCTCGACGTGCCCTTGCAGCACGCCAGCGCGCGAATTCTCAAACTCATGAAGCGCCCGGCGAACGCCGAAAACAATCTGGCGCGCATCGAAAAATGGCGCGTGCTGTGTCCGGACATCACGCTGCGTTCGACTTTTATCGTCGGCTTTCCCGGCGAGACCGAAAATGAATTTGAAGAATTGTTGGTTTTCTTGCGCGCCGCGCAACTGGATCGTGTCGGCGCCTTCGCTTATTCACCCGTCGAAGGCGCGACCGCGAATGCGTTGCCGGATGCGGTGCCGGAGGAAATAAAACAGCAGCGCTTGGCGCGCTTCATGGAAGCCCAGGCAAAAATTTCCGCGGATAAGTTGCAACGCAAGATTGGCAAGACCCTGACCGTGTTGATTGACAGCAGCGAGGGCGGCACAGCGGTGGCGCGTTCCAGCGCCGATGCGCCGGAGATCGATGGCGTAGTTTATGTCGCAGGCGCCAAAGGCTTGAAGCCCGGCGAATTTTGCCAGGTGAAAATTACTCGCGTGAGCGAACACGATCTGTGGGGACAGAAAGTTTAAAGTGTGATCTCGGCGAAATTTTTCGCCGAGGGATGTATGCCAGTTGAAGTAACAACTCCGTCTCGCACTAACCATACCGTTTGCATGCCGGCGGCGCGCGCCGCATCAAGTTCTTCTTTGATATCCGACAAAAACAGAATCTCGCCCGCGTTTTCGCCGATGGTGGCGGCGATTTGGCGATAAGACTCGGCCTCGCGTTTATTGCCGACGGTAGTATCGAAATATCCCGAGAATAGCGGCGTCAGATCGCCATAGTCGGTATGCGCGAACAGTAGTTTCTGCGCGTATACCGAACCGGACGAAAAAACATACAAACGCTTGCCGGTTTGTTTCCATTTTTGCAAATGGCGCGCCGCGTCTTCGTAGACATGCCCTTTGAAGTCGCCATTTTTATAAGCTTGTTCCCAGATCATGCCCTGCAAGGCCTTCAGCGGCGTGATTTTTTTGTCTTCATCGATCCAGCGAATGAGTTGTTGAATGATCTCATCTTGGCTGAGACTTTTGCCGACCAAACGGCGCACTTCTTCGAGTTCGTGGCGCACGGCCGGCGCATGCGCATGGTGCTGCACAAACTCCGCCAAACGTTGGCGTGCGTAGGGAAATAGCACGTCTTTTACAAAAGACAGCGAAGAAGTGGTGCCTTCGATGTCGGTTAAGATGACTTGGATCATTTTCACCGCCCTGTTTTATTTTAAAGCCGTGCGCGCCGATCGTGAAAACGAAACCCTATTAAAGATTCGGAAACGCCGCGACCCAGCGCAATCACTTTATAGAGTTCGCCCATCTCGTG
>JACQBD010000039.1 GCA_016194665.1 Gammaproteobacteria bacterium | reverse complement strand
TACCGACTGCAGCGCCGGCGCGATCTGCACATCGCACTCGAGCAATTTTTCCAAATCCATTTTCAACACCGTGGCGTTAAGATTCGCCTTCAAATAATCTTCAAGCCCGGCAATCTCTTTGGCCATAGGCGCCAGCGCCAGATGATTGATGGACGCTTGGCGAAAATGGCTGTCGTAATAATCCAGCGAACGTTGTATTTCAAGAACGATGCGATCGAAAAGACTATTGATGTCTTGCGCCTGTGCGAGCATTTCAAGCCCGATATCGATACTGCGGCTTAGATAAATTTCGGACTGCTTGGTGATCGTGATTAGGCCATTTGTTGGCGTAAGCGAAAGTAACACCACGCCTTTGGCGTCTTCCGGCAACAGCGCCGCCAGATTGCGTTGCGCCATCTCCGGAATGTCGATGACATCGAGATTAACCCCGGCGGTATCCATCATGTCCACGCGTTTTTGAATCGCGGTCGTGCGCGCCGCCACGGCATACATCGAACGCGCGCGGCCGGCGGCCTTCTCGCCCGGCAATTCGAAAACATCGAGCGTCGCGTCATTGATATGAAAATCGATCATTTCTTTAACGCGCCAACGCAAAGCCGCACGCAATTCATCCGGCGGCACATCCGGCGCTTCGGTGAGCAACAAGGTGTATTCATTGGTATTGAGAACCGTGGTGCAGCGTGAACGCTTCAAATCATAATCCGCCGCCACGCGCGCCAGGACTTTATCCTGGTCATCGCTGCTGCAGGGGCGAAAATCGAAAAGCGTGAGCACAGGCATGCGTCCGGTGATTCGCTGTATGCGCACCACGCAAACGCCTTCCGGCTGCAAGGCCACTCCGGTCAAACCCGGGACTGATCGTTTTTTCAAGAAAGAAAACAGGGAAAATCTCCTTTATTCCCGAAAGACTCCCATTGGGTATGCAAAACAACGGCCAATTTGCGGAATTCACAAAACTCCTGTGTTTTCCGAGATTTAAGTTAAGAATCGGTCAATAAGCTGCTGTTGTCAATGTAGTTTTCTGACGGAGTTTCGTCACTGTATTAGCCAAAATCTTGCAGATTCAGCCTTAGAAGAGGGGCGACTAAAGCTTTCGTCCAATCACGTGCAGGGTGATTGTCCAACTGACTCCGGAGGATAAAATCAATACCGTTCGCGTAAATAAATACTGCGGGGGTTGCCGCGATACAAGCCAAAGGTGGCACGGGCGGTGGGATCGACCAGTCCCGTTCCGTTCCAATCGAAACGCAACCAAGTTTTGGCGCTCAAGTCTGCACTTACATCGACGCCACCTTCATTTCCAACGCCCGGCGCTTTCAAGTACAAGTTATAGCTAGCGGTTGCGGAAGGCAGCGCTAAATATCGTTCGTTAACCGGAGCCAAAGGTCCACCAACTGCACACCCTCGTCCACTGACCCCAGGACTACCGGTATCTTGGACGCAAGTTTCTCCCGCATTCAAGTTTCCCTGAAAGTTTGCCAAGGCACTCAAACCAACTGAAGAACAGGTGTCATTAGTATTGGCTATCCAACCTGTAATGGAGGGCGATGTTGCAGGGGCAGTAATAGTCGTGTCGACGTAGTATTCGACCTGCATGGACATAGGCAGATCCATTAGTTCTGAGCCGTAAGAGTTATAAATATGTATTCTGCCGCTGCGAATCTCAGCCGGACTATTAGAGGAAGTAACAAGATCGGTATCAGTGGCGCGTAAGTTTATTGTTGTGGGCACCGTTTCTTTCGCGGGAAAGGTATAAGTCACTGTGCTCTGGCTAGCTACACCGTTAATAAAATTTGTTGCCGCTAACACGTTGTTACTGACTGTATTGTTGTTCGGCGTGAAATTGGCAGTGGTGCCGGCGTCGGAGATAGTAGTGTTCTTAGCTAGATTGTATGCTCCATGATAATTGGCGGTGGTCAGTCCTGCCTGATTACGCGCGGTAACCGTTATTAGCGCGAACGGTTGGCCTGAATAAGTAAATGTGGCGCCGCCGGTGCAACCGTCAATCTTAGTGATGTCAAAATGATCCGGCGTAAAGCGGCCAAAGCCCGCCGTATCACTAATAATGCCAAAACTGCATCCATACTTGCCGCTGGCGTCTTTGGTGTTTGAATAATTGCTCTGAACGCAATCGCCTTTACTAGTGATGCTATCGACGCCCATCCACGTGGCGGCTCGAAGCGTGTCGCACTGCACCGCAGTCACGGGCGCGGCGCATTCGGTCGCGGTAGACACGCCGTCATAAACCCCGCGCGCGGAAGTAGCATCGGTGGCTGGGTTATAGCCCCGAAAATAAAAAGCTCCCACTTCGCTGTAAGTAAAAGTGTTGCCGGTGGTAGTGGATGACGGTGTGGCCGACGTCGCTGCCGGAAAAGACGCCGGCGTCACCGCGCCAACCGCCGTCGCGAGGGCCACTGCCTGTATTGCCGCCGAATTAATTTTAAGCGTTCCGGTATAACCGCTCGGACTGCCGACGATACCGGTAGTGGTCGCGGTCAAAGAAAAAACATCGGTGCCCGCTTTAAAGATAGGCGTGCCGGTGACAGCCGTATTGGTGGCGTTGGCAGAAGTAACCGAAGCAATGCTCGTCGGTCGCACCGAGAAAGCATCGGTTGAGCACGCCGTGGTAGTACCGTCACTGATGATTGCCGCAAGGTTTTTATAAGCGGTGTTGAGCGTGAAGTTGGCCGATTGTTTTTTACCCGAATCCGCGGCGGCGAAAACCAAAGTCTGACTACCACCGGTTACCGCGACTTTAGCGGCGCATGCGGCGCTACAATAATTGAGCTGAGTGCTATCGAGCACGCAGACACTGTCGCTGTTATCCACCAATTTGACGGTGACGTTCTTGTTACCGCCCGCGGCATACGTAGTTAAGATTTGATTATTGTTCAGCGCCGCCACGTTAAGCTTGAAGGGAAGCCCGGTTACTTTCATGTAGATATGACCGGTGAGAAAGTTTTGCACCGCCGGGCCCGATGGCGGCGTGCCGTAAGCTTCGTCGATAGCATTGAATCCGCTGGCGGTGCCGCCGCTCGGCGGCGCCACGGTCTGCGCGCAAACTCGCAGACCGCCGATCTCGTGAATATTGTTCGAACCGCCGGTTGAACCGGTGAAAGAAATTTGCCAATTAGACGGCACCACTGCCTGACTCGGATTGGCGGCAAACACATCGAAAGAGGGCACTACGGTACTGTAGGTGGTTCCGGTGCCGGTGGTATCGCGCGCCACGCTGACAAAAGTTTGCGGCGTAGCATTGCCCGCATTGCGCGCGTCAACGATGACCTGATAGTAATAACCGGGGCTCGCGGCGGCGGAAGTGTAATTGTCGATTCTCGGCGCTAGCGTTCCACTACCACCAATCCACGGATAACCCGCCATCCCGGAACCTGATCCACGCACGCCGACCGATTCGCAGGTAGGGCCCGGTCCACCGATACGACCCTCGGTGGGATTCTGGAAGTTTCCCCACTCATCAAGCGCGATACCCACCCAACCGCCGGCAAATCCAACCACATTGGATGGGTTGGTGTGTTGCGCATAACCCAAAGATCCGCCGAAAGCTCCGGGCACGGCTGTCACCGAATAATCGGATAGCGTTACCGCGATACCATCCGCTCCGGTATTCGAAGCGCAAGTACCGATATTTCCCGACGTCGCGGAATTGTAAGCGTAATGCAGAAACTCGACCGAAATGTAATTACCGGCGGCGGGGAAAATTCCGGGCACCGTCGCCGCCTTCGCATTGTTGGCGGTGCGATCGGTCAAGCGCAGATAACCAGGATTGACGATGCTCGGCACAATACCGGTGCCGTCACTGGTGGATACAATCCAATTCGCGCCGTAAATGGTGGAAGGATTAAGACTCGCGCGGCCGAAGGTATCGCACACACAACTCACGCTGACACCCGCAGGAATATTCGATGGTGGCGTACAGAACGGCGGTGAGATGGTATAGACCTGGCCGGTGAAATCGCCGTTGCCCGCGCCAATGCCGCCCAATAACGTACCACCTGTGCTTGCGATGGAATCGTCATCCACCAAATTAAGCCCCAAGGTACCGGCGCTTGTCCCCGAATTCGCAGTGACTGTCCATGTCGTACCGCTGCCCGTCACCGATGTAATGCTGGCGCCCGTCACGCCGCCGCCCGGCACCAAGGTAAAATCCGTGGCATCGACACCCGTCACGTTGCCGCTGAAAGTTACCGTCCAGGAAACAACATCACCCGCGTATGACGGATTGGGACTGGCGAGAGCGATCGAGACAACTGACGGCGGTTGCGGTTTAAGAGCTAAAGAGATGGCGCCTTTATACGATGTGTTGGCCAAGGTCACAGTGGTGTTGACGTACGTTCCTGTACCGGCTTTTTCACCTGTCGCTAAACAATGCCCTCCTCCCAAGCCTTGGGTATTGGTGTTGTCTGTCCTTTCTGTCAGGAGCGTGAGACTTGCGTTAGTCCAAGCCGAGCATTGAGTGGTGCTAGTTCCGTTAAAACTTGTAGAGGTAATGAGCACAACTAAAGTATCCACTACTGTCGTTGCCGATCCCGGAATCGTGCCTGCTGTATCGTTAACGCCCAAATCATTACCGCCCGCGCCGGTGTCCCAAGGATTGCCGGAAGTAATGACGCCTGAGAAACAATGAATCTGTGCTGTTGCGTGATCTCCTGGATCTGCGACTCGCGGCGCCGTATCGCCACCGAGGGTGCGCTTCCAAAATAATGCCAGCCGCGAGCCGGGATTGATAGCAGCGGTGCCCGCACTTTGTGGCGACCAAGTGGGTACTTCAACAAAACCATTTTCGAATCCTACCGATAGCGCGATTGCCTGGTTCTCTGATTCAACAGCAAGCAGACAAACATCGTTGGCCGCCATACTTGCCGGATAGGGAGGCGTAATATTTCCGGATCCAAATGTAAAAGTACCCGAGGCTCGATAGGCGGGCGCGGCGAACGCTTCATTTTGGAAAAACAAAAAAGCTGTTGCTATAAAAAAAATGGCAAAAAAATTTCTCGCAGACAGATCCAATTCTTTCGAAACGGATGGCAGCCTGTTCATGCTGTTTTCTGCATTAAACGGTTCATAGCCTTTACACCACTTTTCTCATCGTCACAATAGCGCTAATCCTGTACCTAAATCGTAGCCCATATCACAAACAATGCTTTGGCAACTCGGCCGAAAAAGAGGACTAGGGCGCCGGAGCATCGGTCGCGGTGATGTTTAATGTCCGCGAAACATAATCGGCATCGCCAAAATTACCGACGGTGGCGGTGGACGTCAGCACCACCACGCGATAAGTCGAGCCGCGTTCGCGATGCGGGGTCTCGGTGCATTGGACATTTACCAGAAAACCATTCAGGCCGGGCGTTGTTAAAGTAAAACTTGCTGCTGGCGCCAGTGCTCCGCAGTTTTCTTGCGGTCCGAACGGCGACACGGTGCGGTATATGCCCCACTCGATTCCCGCGCGCGCGGCATAGTAGGCGCGCGTGCCTTGCGCCGCGGCCGTCACGGTGGCGCGTTGTGTGCCGCCGATGGTTACCATCATCACGCCAAGCATCGCCAACACCACGGCGATGAATATAGCCATGACCAAAGCAAACCCGCGCTGCTGTGTTTGGCGAATGCACATCAGCTGCTTCATGGCGTGTTGTCCACGTGTACTTGATACAGCAAGCGCACGCTTTCATTAGTGGCGTTGTCAGTCAGGGTAATGCTGAGCGTCACTAAACCGGCGCGCTGGTTGGTACCCGCCGTGTAGGTAAAACTGCAAGCTGATACTGGTGTCGTGAGTAAAGCGAACGTGGTACCGAGACCGGCAAAACTGGCAGGGATGGTCGGTTGAGGATCGACAATGTCGTAGCCCCGATAACGTGTAATGGTGCCATTCGCACCCGGACTACAAAGATAAGTGATGGGTGCGTCCACAATATAAACGCGTTGATTGGGCGAAGCCCAGCGAAAATTAAAATTCCCGGTGAGAGGCAAAATCTGATGTTCGTCAGCCGGCGCAACGCTATCGTTATC
>JACQBD010000038.1 GCA_016194665.1 Gammaproteobacteria bacterium | reverse complement strand
TTTTGGCAACATTTTGAATTTCACCACGCTGAAAGCGGGCAAAAGCGCGACCGCCACCAGCGCCGCGACAATGCCGAATATGAAACGTCGGCGCGCCGCCGAGGTGCTGATAAGCCGGCGCATGATTTTTTCATAATGCCGTTCGAGAAAACCGGCGTGGGTTTCGTGCACCGCGCCTTGCTGTTCATGGCCTTTGATTTTGAGAAAGCGATAAGCCGCCCATGGCGCAACGGTGTAAGCGATGGCCAGCGAAGCGATCATCGCCACCGGCACGTTGGACGGAATCGGCGCCATGTACGGTCCCATCATGCCACCGACCCAGAACATCGGCAGGAACGCGAGCATCACGGTGATGGTCGCGAGATTCGTGGGCTTGCCGATTTCATTCACCGCCGCCACCGCGGCGCGCACGCGGTCGACGCCTTTGTGCGTGTAGTGGCGAAAAATATTTTCGATGACGACGATGGAATCGTCCACCAATAAACCCAACGACAAAATTAACGAGAACAGCGTAATGCGGTTAATGCTCTGGCCGGCGATGTAGCCGACGGCGAGCGTAATAAAAAGAATCAGCGGAATCGTGATGGTCACGATCGACGCCGCGCGCCAGCCGAGAAAAAATACCAGCAGCAACACTACCGTGCCGACGGCGATGGCCAAATGTTCCATCAGCGTGTTGACCGCATCGTTGGCGCGCGCGCCGTCGTTGCGTGTGATGTTCACGCCAACGTTCGTGGGGATGAGTGTCGGACGAATACGCTCCAGCGTGGCCAATATATTGTCGGCCACCGTCACCGCGTTGGTACCGGCGCGTTTGGCTACGGCCAATGTCACCGCGGGTATTTCATAGTCTTGCGGTTTGGCGCCGCTATAAGCGGGGCCGTAAGCAATGCGGTGCAGATGCTCGATTTCACCCGGCCCGTCGACGATGCGTGACACATCTTTGAGATAAACCGGCCGATGCGCCGCCAACGCCACCACCAGATTGCCGACGTCGTCGGCGTTTTTCAGCATGCCGCCGGATTGCACCGCGGCCACGCGATTGTTGCCCACGAAGGCGCCGGATGGAATATTGACGTTGGTGGCGTTCACCACTTGGCGAATGTCGGACAGCGTGACGTTGTAAGCGTGCATGCGTTCGAGATCGAGATAGACATTGATCTTGCGCGGCTCGCCGCCGTGCACGAACGACAACGCGCTGCCCTCGACGCGACGTAAATGCTCGAGCACGTCGTAGGCGACGCGGCGTAGCCGGCAATCCTCGACACCGGCGCAAGACAAAGTAACGGTGAGTATTGGCACGTCGTCAACATCCGCCGGCTTCACCAAGGGCGGCAAGGTGCCGGCCGGCATGCGGTCGAGATTGCTCATGATGCGATCGTAAAGCTTCACCAAAGATTGCTCTTTATTTTGTCCGACCTTAAACACCACGGTCACGACGCCCGTGGAATTCATGGCCGTGCCATAGGTGTGATCGACGCCGGACAGCCCCTGCAAGATGGCTTCGAGCGGTTTAATGATGAGTTGTTCGATCTCAGTGGGCGAAGCGCCGGGCTTCATCACCATGACATTCGCCGCCGGTACTAAAATCGACGGATTCTCTTCGCGTGGCGTCACCAAAAACGCGAACATGCCGGCTAAAAAAGCGAATAGCATGATGAGCAAGGTTAACTTGCTGTTGATGAAATAATTGGCGATGCGACCGGCTAGGTTGAGATCGGTATTGGGCGTTTGTTTGGCCATAAGATAATTTTTAATTTTGCTTAGATTTATTTGCGTTGATCTGTAGCTTCAAGAATTTTTATCGGACTGCCGTCGTGTACTGCGGACAAATCGCCCAGCACTAAAATCTCGTTGCCATTTAATCCACTTAAGATTTGTACCTGCGTGGCGTTGGCTTTACCGCTGCGCACCATGCGAAATCGCGCTGTCTGATTTTCCAGCACGTACACGCCGGGAATTCCAGCGCGCTCGCTCACGGCCTGGCGCGGAATCGATATAGCGGATGATTCTTTGACTTGATCTGTCGCAACAAATCAATCAAGATGGTGCGTCCTTGGCCGTAACGCTGTTTGACTAAACGCACGTTCTCGCGTGCGCGCTCGACATTGGCGCTGGCGCGTTCTTGGCGCGCGCGGGCTTCGCGCAGATTTTCGAAAGCTTCGCGCACGTCGCGGCGCACGCCTTGTTCCAGCGCTTGTAAATGCCATTGGCTTTCGCGCTCCTCGGCCGCGGCGGCGCCGATTTCGCCTTGATGGCGCCCGCCGGCATAAAGATCGAGACTGACCACGCCCATGACACTGGAGGAGTTGTTGTCGAGCCCAGGATTGTCGTTAAACCAATTACGCGTGGCGATGACATCGACATTCGGTTTATACGCCGCGCGCGCGGCTTGAATGCGCGCCTTGGCTGCCTGGTGCAGAGCGCGCGCCGCAGCCAGATCCTTGCGCTGCGCCAGCGCGCGCTGTTCACTGTCCGGCAAATTCGCGGCGTTTATATTTTGCTCAAGCACCGCAGCGGATAAAACTAATTCAACATCGAGCGGCATACCCAAGGCGAGTTTCAATTGGTCGCGCGCCGATTCAAAACGCGTCTGCGCTTGTTCGCGGCTGGTTTGCACCGCCGCGAGATTGACTTCAGCGGTTAATTTATCCGAAGTCACCGTGCGCCCTTCGCGCGCCAGCTGCGCGGTGGTGCGCGCGTGCTCTTGCGCCGCTTTCACGGCATCCTCGGCGATCGCCAAATTTTCCTGCGCCGCCAGCACGCTGAGATAAGCGCGGCGCGCTTGAAACGCGGTGAGCTCGCGCGCGCGCTGGTATTCCAATTGCGCGGTTTTTTCCAATTCCTCGGCGTTTAATTTATTGGCCCCTAGTCGGCCGCCAGTGTAGACCGGCAAGCGCAGCGCTAACTGCGCGGTGTATAAATCGCTGGTGCCGGGATGATTAAGGCGCGCCGGATCGAAATCCGACGCGGCTACTTGGCGCGTGTTGAGCTTGTCAGCAAAAACGTC
>JACQBD010000042.1 GCA_016194665.1 Gammaproteobacteria bacterium | reverse complement strand
TTGAGCGTGCCATCCACCAGCCGATAACCCACGTGTTGCAGATCGCTGCGCGCGCCATTGTCGTAAGAAAAAACGCCGCCGCGGGTAAATTCTAAACTCGGTTCGCCGGTGGCGCGCGTATCCGTCGGTTGTCCGCGAAACGACGCTTGAAATCCGCCGATGAGATCGCGCACGCGTCGATCTCTCACTTGGGATAGATCATCTTCGAAACGCACAAACACCAGCGATAAGGATTGCCAAAATTCATGCTCAGCTTCCAGGCGCGCACGATCCGTCATGAATCGGGCCAAGCTGCCATAGGCAATCGCGGAGATCAGCGCAAAAATACTAATCGCAACTAATAATTCAAGCAGTGTAAATCCGGCGCCGCGTTTCATGGCGTAGCGGTCTTGGTGTTGGCTAAAAATCCTACCAGCGTCGCTAAGTTTTCCTTGCCACCGCCGGTTTTGCGTATGGTGATTTCAAGACGCCGCATTTTCGGTTCCGGTGTGGTAGAAACTTGCTCACGCCAGGTCCATTTTTCGCCCGCCATTTCCGTTTCACCGTCGATAGTGTCCACGCTCGGCCAATCTTGCTGCATTTGATGCTGGCTTAAACGATTTTGCGCCACCCACAATGCCAGATTGCGTTCGCGCAATGCGGCGGTGACGTCAATCGATTGACCCATGGCGCGCATCAATGCCGCCAAGGCAATCGCCAACACCGCCAGCGCCACCAACACTTCGACTAAAGTAAAACCGTCACTGAATCGGCGCGTCATGTTTTGACCGCCGGGGCAACGCGCGCAGTGATTTCTCCCGTCTCGGTTCCGACCACTTGCCAGTGCGCGCTGTCGCGCGAGAAGGTGACTATGAACGCCGGCAATTCTCCGGTCGGTAATATCACTAAACGCGGCGCTTCGTTTTCGGCGGCGCCTTCGATGTCGATGGCGGAAATGCTGATGTTCGGGGGCAGGGAGCGGGCGCGAAAAATTTCATCGTCAGGCATGGGCTTGAATTCATTTTTATCGTTCAACATCACGAAAGAATACCCTTGGGCTTGCAGGGCCACGGCCAATACTTTGCCTTGCAGCACCGCTTCTTGCTGCGCGGTATGCAACAGAAACGCTAAACGCTGCGCTTCTTCGCGCACAGCGCTGTTGCGGTCCGGTTCAAGGTTGACGCCGACGATGCCGAGAACGATGACAATAATAAGTACGACGACGGTTATCTCGATTAATGTAAATCCACGACAAGCCCGGCGTACTTTCATTGCGGCGATATCAGTTGTCTAAATTCCATGAACCAATATCGGCGTTGGTGCCTTCGCCGCCCGGTTGACCGTCGGCGCCGAGGCTGAAGATGTCGATGTCTTGGCCGTGCAAGCCGGGGTTTAAATATTGATAATCGTTGCGCCACGGATCTTTGGGCATGCGATCGAGATAGCCGCTGGATTTCCAGTTGCGCGGTATGTCGCCGGTTTCAGGTTTTTTTACCAAGGCTTGTAGACCTTGCTCGGTTGATGGGTAAACCCCGTTATCCAGCTTATAAAGTTTGAGCGCGCTGTTGATGGCGCGAATATCGCTCTTGGCGGCGATGACGCGCGCTTCGTCCGGGCGATCCATTATCTTGGGCACGATCAAGGCCGCCAGAATGCTGAGAATCACGACCACGACGAGCAATTCAATCAACGTAAAGCCGCGCAGGGTTTTGGAGTACGGTACAACTGATTTCATAAACAACCTCATTTGATGAGCTGATTCATTTCAAAGATGGGCAAGAGAATGGCCAGCACAATAAATAAAACCACCGTGCCCATGACTAAAATTAACACCGGTTCGAGCAGCGCCGTCAGTGCGCGCACCCAATTTTCCAGTTCGCGGGTTTGCGCTTGCGCGGCGCGATCGAGCATTTTATCGAGATTGCCGGTGGCCTCGCCACTGGCAATCAAATGGATCACCAAAGGTGGAAAAAGTTTGGCCTTGCCGAGCGCGCGCGACAGGCTGCCGCCTTCGCGTACTTGGCGCAAGGCGTCTTCCACCGAAGCGCGCATCGGTAAATTAGTGACGACCTGGACTCCGGATTGCAAAGCATTTAGCAAAGGAATGCCGCTGGCCGTTAGAATGCCCAAGGTGCTTGCCAGGCGCGCGGCATTGGTGCCGCGCAGCAAGCGCCCGACCAGAGGCAGCCGCAATTGCAGATGATGCCAGCGCAGCCGCAGATGCGGCTCGCGTAAAATTAAACGGAATCCGACAAACATCGCGACGATAATAATGAACCACCACCAACCGCCGCCGCGTACAAAATCGCTGACCGAGATGAGCGCGCGCGTGATCGCCGGCAATGTCTGGCCGGTATTTTCAAATACGCGTGTGACTTGCGGCACTACGTACACCAGCAAGCCGATGACCACCGCCATCGCGACCAATGTAACCAACGCCGGATAAATAAAAGCGAGTAATACTTTTTGTTGCAAGTTCTGGCGATTTTCTGTGTAGTCGGCGAGGCGCTCTAATACATCATCCAGTCGGCCGGATTGTTCGCCGGCATCCACCATGCTGCGGTAAATATCGGGAAAGGAATCGGGAAATTGTCCCAGACTGCGCGCCAGCGGCTGACCTTCGAGCACGCGTGCGCGCACGCCCGCCAAGATGGCGCGCGCGCGCGCGGATTCGACTTGTTCGACCAGCGCATTAAGACATTCTTCGATAGTTAAACCGGCATGAATCAGCGTTGCGAACTGGCGCGTGAGGATCGCCAATTCGGCGCCGGAGATGCCGCGGCCGAAGGAAAAACTAAACGCCGCGCGCTTGGATTCGACGCGTTGATCGATAATCTCCACGCTCAGCGGCGTCAGGCCTTTCTCGCGCAGCTGTGCGCGTATCTGACGCTCGGCATCGCCTTCCATCACGCCTTTGACAGCGCGACCTTGAGCATCCATCGCTTGGTATTCGAAAGCCGCCATGACTATTCGCGGGTGACGCGCAGGACTTCTTCGAGGCTGGTTTCACCGGCGCGCACCCAACGTAAACCGTCTTCACGAATCGTGCGCATGCCTTGCGCGCGCGCATAATCGCGCAGTCGGCCTTCGGAGGCGCTGTCATGAATCAGCGTGCGCATGTCTTCATCGACGGTCAGCAATTCGTAAACACCGCTGCGACCTTGATAGCCGGAGTTACCGCAACTGTTGCAGCCCACCGGCGTGTAAATTTCCATCGGCGTGCCTTCGACGTGCTCCGCGGTCAACATGCGTAGTTCCGCGGCGTCCGGTACATGGATCTGGCGGCAAACGGGGCACAGACGGCGCACCAAGCGTTGCGCCAATACGCCCAGCAAACTTGAGGCTACCAAAAACGGTTCAACACCCATGTCGACCAGGCGTGTCACCGCGCCGACGGCGTCATTGGTATGCAAAGTAGCCAGCACCAAGTGGCCGGTGAGGCTGGCTTGCACCGCGATTTGCGCAGTTTCTAAATCGCGAATTTCACCGATCATGATGATGTCTGGATCTTGACGCAGAATGGA
Organism: Gammaproteobacteria bacterium; assembly: GCA_016194665.1. Classification (GTDB taxonomy): domain Bacteria; phylum Pseudomonadota; class Gammaproteobacteria; order Acidiferrobacterales; family Sulfurifustaceae; genus Sulfuricaulis. Next base: position 9,504 of record JACQBD010000042.1, on the reverse strand, counting down.
ACGCAGTGCGCGTGCAAAACTCAATTCGATTTTACTGTTGACTTGGATTTGACCGATGCCGTCGAGTTCGTATTCGACCGGATCTTCCACGGTCATAATATTGTGCTGTGAGCTGTCGAGTTTGCCGAGCGCCGCATACAGCGTGGTGGTTTTGCCCGAGCCCGTGGGTCCGGTCACGAGAATGATGCCGTGCGGTTGATTGACCAGGGTGACCAAAGTTTTAAGCGTGTCTTCGGGCATGCCGAGGCCGGCGAGATCGAGACGGCCGGCTTGTTTGTCGAGCAAACGCAATACCACGCGTTCGCCGTGCCCGGTCGGCACCGTGGAAACGCGCACGTCGACCGGACGGCCGGCGAGGCGCAAGGTGATGCGTCCGTCTTGCGGCAAGCGCTTCTCGGCGATATCGAGACTGGCCATGATCTTGATGCGTGAAATAATCACGCCGTGCAGTGCGCGTTGCGGTTCGATCACGTCGCGCAACACGCCGTCGATGCGATAACGCACCACCGAACGGGTTTCGAACGGTTCGATGTGAATATCGGAAGCGCCTTCGCGCACCGCTTGCGTCAACAGCGCGTTGATGAGGCGCACGATCGGCGCGTCATCTTCGCTTTCCATCAAATCTTTGGCTTGCGGAAGATTATGCGTCAGCTCCGCCAGATCCAAGTCTTCGTCCAGATCGTCAACGATATCCATCGCCTGCGACACGCCGCGTTCGTAGGCGCGGTTCAGCGCCGAATCGAAAATTTCCTGGCTCAACTCACGCACGTGAATCGGTTGCCCAAGCGCGCGATAAAGTTCGGCCAGTGTCGCGCTGGACACGCCCGGTTTGGCCCACACTTCGAGTTGACCGTCGCGCAGACAAGCGCTGATCACGCCATGGCGGCGCGCGAAGTTATACGGCAGGCGCTGAGTCCAGCTGGGATCCAGAGTTTGTAAGTCGGGCGCGTTATCCATGGCCGCCAAAATAAATTTTAAGGTGCGGCGCCGCCCGAAATATTGGGCGGGCCTAAAGTGGTGTCCGGTGAAACTTCGTCGTCGGAAGATAAACGCGGCGGTTTGGGTTCGATCACGCTCGGTTTGAAATTTTTAAGCTGCGGCGATTCTTCTTTGGTCGCGGCTTTCTCGGTGGCGCGCATGTGCTCATAGCGATTGTTCGTGAAGTGATACGTATCTTCCGGTGCACGCACGATCACCGGTCGCAGGAACACCATGAGATTGGTTTTGGTTTTTTTCTGGTCGCGATATTTAAATAGCCAGCCGAGCACCGGAATACGTCCAAGCAGCGGAACCGCTTGGGTCGTTTCTTGAGTGTTGTCTTCAATCAATCCTCCGAGAACGACGGTATTGCCATCGTCGACCACCACCGTGGTTTCGAGCGAACGCTTATTGGTGATTAAATCCTGCGCTTGCACGCCGGTGGCGCGCGCCACGCTGGAAGTTTCCTGGAAGATCTGCATTTTAATGCCGCCGCCTTCGGAAATTTGCGGTTTAATCTTTAAGGTCAGACCGACGTCTTTACGTTCGATAGTTTGGAAAGGATTGACCGAACCGGTGGTGGTGCCGCCGGCTTGCGCGAAACTGCCGGTCAAGAAGGGCACGTTTTGTCCGAACAGAATTTTGGCTTCGGCGTTATCGAGCGTCAGCAAATTCGGCGTGGAAAGAATGTTGGCGATATTTTTTTCTTCCAGTGCACGCGCCAGTGCGCCTAAGTTGCGCACTGAGGTTCCATCCGATAAGGTAATTTTTTTGCCGACGTAAGCGATCGACAGGCCGCCGGCGGCGGCCAGGCTCGCGGGATTGGTGGCGACGCCGGCGATGCTGGCGCCGGAGGCGGGGAAATTCGTCATCGCCCCGGTCACTGCGCTGTTGTTGCCGCTGGCGCTGCCACCGGCCCATTGAAAACCGAATTGCGAAGCTTTGTCGGTAGTGATCTCGGCGATCAGCGCTTCGATAAATACCTGCGCGCGGCGTACATCCAGTTTTTCGATGACCGCACGCAGATTATTAAATACCGCATCCGGTGCGCTGATGATCAAGGAATTGGTGGCTTCGTCCGCTTGAATCTGCGAAGACTCGGCGCCGGATTTGGTCGCAGGGCGTCCCGGAACGTTGGCTACCGCAGCCTGCACGCGCGCTTCACCGCTAAGCAAACCACGCAAAATTTCAGCGAGCTTCACGGCTTCGGCGTTGCGCAGATATACCACGCGCGTGTTGCCGCTGACTTTGGCGGGCACGTCGAGCTTATCGACCAACGCGCGCAGGTCGCTGATGGTGCCGGCGTTCTCAGCGCGCACCAGCAAACTGTTGGTGCGCAGATCCGGCATGATGGTCACGCGATCGCCTTCGCCTATGCCGCCGGTGGGAACGCCGGGCGCGGCCGCGCTTTGCGTAACATTCGGGTACAAGCGCACGATCACTTCGGCGATGTCCAGCGCCGACGCATGCTTCAGAGGAATAATGGTGAGCTCGCTGCCGCCGCGTTGATCGAGAATTTCAACGATGTGCAGCAGGTTGCGGATGTTATCGGCATAGTCCGTGATGATCAGCGTGTTCGCGGGCGGATAAACTGAAATTTGGCTGGTCGGCGCCATCAACGGCCGCAGCAGCGGAACGATTTGCGAAGCCGAGCCGTGTTGCACGGTAACGACATGAGTAATGGTCTGTTCGCCGGGCCGCGGTTTGGCGCCGGTTGTTACCTGGGCGCTTTGTTTGGCGTCGCCGAGCGGAACCAGCTTAGTCAAACCGCTGGCGCTGTCGATGGCGGTGTAGCCTTGCGCCTTGAGTGCAGCGAGAAATATTTGATACACGACATTTTTTGAAACCGGCTGCGTGGAAATAATCGTCAGCTTGCCTTTGACGCGCGGATCGATTAGAAAATTTTTGCCGGTAATTTGCGAAACGGTTTTAACCACCGCTTGAATATCCGCTTCCTGAAAATTAAACATCATTTCGCCGGGCCGCAGTGTTTGTGCGCCCGGTGCGCCGGGCGCAGCGGCGCCAGCGGCTGCTTGCGCCGGCATCGGCGGCGTTCGCGGCGCCATCGGTCTGCCAGGATTGACGTTAGACCCCGGTTCAATAGGAGAGGATTCCATTCCCGGATCCAGGGCTGCCGGATCGTCTTCGATGTTCGGTTCCTCGGCTTGTAAGGTTGAAGTGACTAACCCTAACGAAGCGATCAACAGACCGCACAAAAAGCTTATCGTGAAATGGCGCTTAGCGAACTTGATTATCATCGTTTTTGCTTAGGTCTCTAACGTTTAGTTTTTTAATTTTGCGAAAAATCGTAATTCAAATATTCTGGTTTACCGCCGCGCAGCACTTCGATTTGCACCGAACTCAAGTTGGCGACTTGCTGATAGAGACGCATGGCGTCCTCGGCCGAATTGATCGCCTGACCGTTGACGGTACGGATCACATCGCCCGGACGCAGTCCTAATTTTTGATAAATGCTGCCGGGTTGCATGGTACGCACCAAAAAACCGCCGTTGCTGGCGGGCGCCATGGTCGCTTGGCTCAAAAATTCCGGTGTGCGCATTTGCGCCGCCAGTTGATCGCGTTGCACCACATAGTGATTCGGCGATGTTTCTTCGACCACGTTGCCGTTGCTGCTCATCGCTGGCCGGTTCGGCGCCGACGCTGCGGGTGTCGGCGCGGCCCATTGATTGGGCGCCGATTTGTCTTCGCCTTCGAGAATTAAGCTTTCCAGAGCGCCGTTGCGTTGAATGACCACGCGGTCGGGGTAGACCGCATGCAATACCGCGCCGCCGCTAATGCTTTGGCCGATGGCAAAACTTTCCTGCGGCTGGCCATTGGCGGAAATCAAAGCGTAGCCGCCATTGACCGAGGCGATCACGCCGTTTAAGACTAAGTTCAAGCTGCTCAGCGGAAGATTATCGACTTGGCCGCCGGCCAATTCTTGGCTCGCCTGGCCGAAAAGATGCGCCGCGAGCAAGGGCTGCACCGAAAACGTATTGGCCTGCGGCGGCGGCGCCGACGGCGCCCTAAAAAGTGGCGGCATGGACGGCTTAGCGAAAAAACAACTCCACTGCGCCAACCTCGCGGTTAACAACAGCAGCATGCCAATATTTAAAATATTGGGCAGCCATTGGCGCACACGCGGGTTCGTCAGTAGTTCCAGGATATCCATTTCTTTGCGGCTCGAAGGTTTGCACCGGGTTATAGCTAATATTAGATGTTTCAGATCAGCATTATATCCTGACAGCCTGAAAAACCTAGTTAAACCAAGCCGTCTTAATGAGTGTATCTCATAAAAATGAGGCTTCCATGCGCGCGCTTTTTACTGTGAAATACCCCGCGTGAGCCAGCCCTTCGTCCATTTACGCGTACATAGCGAGTTTTCCTTAGCGGACGGCATTATTCGCGTCGACGATCTGGCGAAAACTGCCGCCAGTCTCGATATGCCGGCCGTGGCCATCACCGATTTGGCGAATCTTTTTGGCGCGGTCAAATTTTACCAAGCCGCTTGCGCCGCCGGGGTCAAGCCCATCATCGGCGCGGATGTGTGGCTGGAGAATCCCGCCGACCCGCACAAGCCGCATCGACTGGTGTTGCTGTGCCAAAACACCGATGGTTACCGACGCCTATGTCGCCTGCTTACGCGCGCTTATATAGAGGGCCAACATTCCGGCCGACCCTGTATTAATAAATCATGGTTGGATACGCCGTCTGTTGGCTTGATCGCATTGTCCGGGGCGCAAGAGGGCGATATCGGCCAAGCATTGCTCTCGGGTAATACCGCGCAAGCGGAAGAACTGGCGCAGGCCTATCAAAAATGGTTTCCGGGCGCTTTTTATTTGGAATTACAACGCACCGGCCAAGCCTTCCAGGAAGATTACAATCACGCCGCCGTGGCGCTGGCGCAGCGCGCGGCCTTGCCAGTGGTGGCGACAAATCATGCGGTGTTCCTGAAAGCCAGCGACTTCGACGCGCATGAAGTACGCGTCTGCATTCAAGACAGCCGCGTGTTGACTGACACGCGCCGCCCGCGGCGCTATACCAGCCAGCAATATTTCCGCAGCGCCAAAGAAATGGCTGAGCTGTTCCAAGACATTCCCGAAGCGTTGGCCAATACCGTCGAAATCGCGCGCCGCTGCAATCTGCAGTTTGAGTTTGGCCGTTATTATCTGCCTGCTTATCCGGTGCCGGAAGGCCTGACTATCGACGCCTTGTTGCAACAGCAAGCGCAAGCCGGTTTAGATCTCGCTCTGCAACGCATGCCGCCAGACCAGCAGGAGGCCAAACGCAAAATCTACAACGAGCGCTTGGAACTTGAGCTCACGACCATTAATAAAATGGGTTTCCCCGGGTACTTTCTTATCGTCGCCGACTTTATCCAGTGGGCCAAGAAAAATGGAATCCCCGTTGGCCCCGGCCGCGGCAGCGGCGCCGGTTCGCTGGTGGCTTATTGTCTCGGCATCACCGAGCTCGATCCTATTAAGTATGACTTGCTGTTCGAGCGCTTCCTGAATCCGGAGCGCGTGTCCTTGCCCGACTTCGATATCGATTTTTGCATGGAGCGGCGCGACGAGGTGATCGAATACGTCACCCAGCGTTACGGCCAAGATCGCGTGGCGCAAATTATTACCCACGGCACCATGGCGGCCAAAGCCGTGGTGCGCGACGTTGGCCGGGTGATGGACCATCCCTACGGCTACGTCGACAAACTCGCCAAGCTGATTCCGTTTGAAATCGGCATGACGCTCGAGCGCGCGCTCGAAATCGAACCGCAATTAGCCGAGCGTTACAAAAAAGAAGAAGACGTGCGCGAACTGTTGGACGCGGCGCGCATGCTCGAAGGCATGGCGCGTAATGCCGGCAAGCATGCCGGTGGCGTGGTGATCGCGCCGACTGCCTTGACCGATTTCATGCCGCTGTATTGCGAACAGGGCGGCAAACAAACCGTGACCGGCTTCGACATGGAAGACGTCGAAAAAATCGGTCTGGTGAAATTCGATTTTCTCGGTTTACGCACGCTGACGATTATCGATAAAGCGGTTAAAACGATTAACATCGAGCGTCAGAAAAAAGCCGAAGCGCCGCTCGTCATCGAACAACTGCCGATCGACGATCCAGCCACTTACGCCTTGCTTAAATCCTGCCGCACCACGGCGATGTTCCAATTGGAATCGCGCGGCATGAAAGATTTGATCCAGCGGTTACAGCCGGACAAGTTCGAAGAAATCGTCGCGCTGGTGGCGCTGTTCCGGCCGGGTCCGTTGCAGTCGGGCATGGTGGACGATTTCATCAACTGTAAGCACGGCCGCATCCCGATTAAATATTTGCATCCGACGCTGGAGCCGATTCTCAAACCCACCTACGGCGTGATCTTGTATCAAGAACAAGTGATGCAAATCGCGCGCGTGCTGTCCGGTTACACGCTCGGCAGCGCCGACTTGCTGCGTCGCGCCATGGGCAAGAAAAAACCCGAAGAGATGGCGCAGCAGCGCGAAGGTTTCGTGCAAGGCGCGGTGGCGCGCGGCGTGAGCGACAAACTGGCGACGCATATTTTCGACGTGATCGAAAAATTCGCCGGCTATGGATTCAACCGCTCGCATTCCGCCGCGTACGCGTTGATCGCTTATCAAACTGCGTGGCTCAAAGCGCATTATCCGGCGGCGTTCATGGCCGCGGTCTTGTCTTCGGACATGGACAAGACCGATAAAGTCGTGACCATGATCGCCGAATGCCGCGACATGAAATTAAATCTGCAACCGCCCGACGTGAATCGTTGCGAATATTATTTTGTCGCGGTCGATGACAATACAGTTTTGTATGGCCTGGGCGCGATTAAAGGGCTAGGCGAAGCCGCGATCGACGCCATCTTGCAAGAGCGCAACAAGCAAGGTCCGTTCAAAAACCTTTTCGATTTTTGCCAGCGTATCGATTTGCGCAAAGTAAATCGGCGCGTGCTCGAGTCGCTGATTCGTGCCGGCGCCATGGATGGATTGGGTACGCACCGCGCGGCCTTGATGGCCAGCTTGAATGCCGCGCTGGCGGTGGCCGATCAACGCAGCCGCAATCAAGAAGCCGGACAATCCGATATTTTTGGCGCATCCAGCGCGCCGACGGAAATGCACGTGTATGAAAGCGTCGCTGAATTCAGCGAGGAGCAACGCCTCGACGGCGAGAGAGATACGCTAGGTCTTTACTTAACCGGCCATCCCATCGCACGTTATGCCGACGAACTTAAACGCATCACCAACACCACGATCTCGGAACTGAAACCCGCCGCCGACAGCACCGTGATCGTCGCCGGTTTGGTGGTGGCGCAACGCACCATGCAAACCCGCCGCGGCGACCGCATGGCGTTTGTGACCTTGGATGACCGCACAGGACGTCTGGAATTGGCGGTATTCTCCGATCAATACGCGCAAAGCCGCGACTTGTTGGCGAAAGACACTTTATTAGTGGTGGAAGGGCAGGTGAGCGTGGATGAATATACCGGCGGGTTCAAAATGTCGGCGGAGAAGCTCTATAATATAGATCAAGCGCGCGCGGCATTTAGTAAGCGCCTGGTGATTGAGGTCAATGCCGAACACGCCGGCAATGGTTTCGTCGACGAACTAAAGGAAATCCTGAGTCCCGCCGCGCAAGGAAAATGTCCGGTCTTTTTGCGCTACCAAGGTCCACAGGCGGAAGCGGAAATTGTTTTGGGTGCGGAGTGGAAAATAAATCCGACGCACATTTTGCTCGAACGGCTGTCGCGTCTCGCCGGTGAAAGCAAGGTGCAGCTGCTCTACCGTTAAGAAGGATTCTGATTTATGAATTTCAATCCATCCGTCATTCCCGCGCCAACGCCCCCTCTCCCATCGGGAGGTGAGGCGGACACAGAGAAAGGTCCAGTGGACCTTTCTCCCGCCGAACGGGCGCAGATGTTTTTTCTGCGCCCAGGCGGGAACAGCAGGGGTGAGGGGGATCGTAAAATAGCTCATAAACTCCCCCTCATCCTATCCTTCTCCCGTTGGGAGAAGGGACGCTTGGTTGTGCGTCGTGAACAATGCATACGGAAAAACTTATTTAACGAAGCACTAGATTCCCGTCCCCGCTTGCGCGGGAATGACGCGGCATTAAATATTCTTAACTAAAAATACATGAACCAAAATTATCTCGATTTCGAACAATCCATCGCCGATCTGGAAGCCAAGATCGAAGCGCTGCGTTTTACCGATCCCGGCAGCAGCATTAACATGAACGATGAGATCAATAAGCTGCGCAGCAAAAGCCGCAAGCTGACGGAATCGATTTTCAATGCGCTGACGCCGTGGCAAATTTCGCAACTCGCGCGTCATCCCTTGCGTCCTTACACGCTGGATTATTTAGCGCGTACTTTCACCGATTTTGAAGAATTGCACGGCGATCGCGCATTTGCCGACGACGCCGCCATCGTCGGCGGCTTGGCGCGCCTGGACGGACGTCCGGTGGTGGTGATCGGTCATCAAAAAGGCCGCGACACGCGCGAGAAAGTGCGGCGTAATTTTGGCATGCCGCGGCCCGAAGGATATCGCAAGGCTTTGCGGCTGATGCGTATGGCCGAACGTTTTAAACTTCCCCTGATTAGCTTAATCGACACGCCCGGCGCTTATCCCGGCGTAGGCGCGGAAGAGCGCGGTCAAAGCGAGGCGATCGCGCGCAATCTTTATGAAATGGCTTGGCTCAAAACTCCCATCATCAGCGTTGTCATCGGCGAAGGCGGTTCGGGCGGGGCTTTGGCTATCGGTGTGTGCGATCGTTTGTTGATGCTGCAATACTCGACTTACTCGGTGATCTCGCCCGAAGGTTGCGCATCGATTTTGTGGCGCTCGGCGGATAAAGCCTCGGAAGCCGCGCAAGCCATGGGCATCACCGCCGAAAGTTTGAATCGCCTGGGCTTGGTGGATGAAATCGTGCCCGAGCCCTTGGGCGGGGCGCATCGCGAAATGGATGAGATGGCCAAAATACTTAAGTCCACTTTGATTTCCACTTTAAAGAATTTGAGCGGCGTGCCGATCGAACGTTTGCTTGAACAACGTTACGATCGTTTAATGCGTTACGGTGAGTTCGAAGAACATTGATAGCGATTTTTCTCCTCAGGCACTGGCGGACGTTCTCGACCGGCTCGGCCTAAGTTCACTCACGCCGTTAAAAGTAGCTTTCAGCGGCGGTCTCGATTCCACGGTGTTGTTGCATGCGTTGTGCGCATTACGCGCGCCGCGCGTTAGCGCGGTGCATGTCGATCACGCTTTGCAAGCCAACTCAGCGCAATGGGCCCAGCACTGCGAAGAAATTTGTTTGCAGTTGCAGGTTCCTTTTGCGATGGAGCGAATTCAAGTCACGGATATTCAAGACGGCGGCCTCGAAGCCGCCGCGCGCCGCGCGCGTTACGCCAGTTTGGCGCGCCACTTAAGCGCCGCAGAAGTATTGCTGACGGCGCACCATCTTGACGATCAAGCGGAAACCCTCTTATTACATTTGTTGCGCGGGACCGGTGTGCACGGCTTAGCC
>JACQBD010000041.1 GCA_016194665.1 Gammaproteobacteria bacterium | reverse complement strand
TTTCTTGTACTATTCGTCCTTCGACAAGCTCAGGACGAACGGAATTAATCAAAGATTCCTAAGTTCATTTATTGCTAACACAGGAGTACGCATGAACTGTCGTAATCATTCTATTGTCACACCGAGCATCGGTCTCGCGCTAGCGTTGTCCGTTTCGCTTTTCGTGATTAACGCGCCAATCGCCTCTGCTGACCTGGCAGTGAAAACCGTCCCCGGTATGCCGCCCGTTACGGATCCAAGCAATCTTTACAGTGAGGCCGCGGCCGGCCGATTGAGCCCCGCCGTCTCCGGGGCGCTTGCGAGAGTCTACGTCCCGAACCTGCGATCGAACGATGTTTACGTGATCGATCCTGCGACATTCAAGGTCGTCGATCGGTTCAAGGTTGGCATCAATCCCCAACACGTCGTGCCCTCCTGGGATTTGCAGACGCTTTGGGTCACGAACAACGCCGAAGGCCGCACCGACGGCAGCCTCACGCCGATCGATACGAAAACCGGTAAGCCGGGCAAAGCGATCGCTGTCGATGATCCTTATAACATGTACTTCGCACCGAACGGCGAAGACGCCATCGTCGTCGCGGAAGCCTACAAACGCCTCGATTTCCGCGATCCCCACACCATGGCGCTCAAATCGTCCATTGCCACGCCAAAGTGCGCGGGCATCAACCATGCTGATTTCTCGATCGACGGGCGTTACGCGATCTTCACCTGCGAGTTCACCGGAGCTCTCACGAAAATCGATCTCATCGATCGCAAAGTCGTGGGTTACTTGAAACTATCCAAAGGTGGCATGCCGCAGGACATCCGTATCGCGCCCGATGGAAAAGTTTTCTTCGTAGCAGACATGATGGCCGATGGCGTCTTCGTCGTGGACGGTGAAAACTTTAAAGAAGTCGGCTTCATCAAAACCGGCGTGGGAACGCACGGCCTCTACCCCAGTCGCGATGGCAAAAAGCTGTACGTCGCGAATCGCGGTACCAACAAAATCCACGGAGCGAAAGGCGGCAAAGGCAGCGTATCGGTCGTTGATTTTGCAACGCGCAAGGTCGAAGCCACGTGGCCGATCCCGGATGGCGGCAGTCCAGACATGGGCAATGTTACCGCCGACGGAAAATATCTGTGGCTCTCCGGCCGCTACGACGACACCGTCTATGCATTCGATACAACGACTGGCGCCGTGAAAAAAATTCGCGTCGGCATGGAACCGCACGGACTCACGGTGTGGCCGCAGCCGGGACGCTATTCACTAGGCCATACGGGTAACATGCGTTAAAGGCGAGGAGCAGCATCAGGCAGCTTTCGAAAATACGCATGATCATTAGGCGGGATCGTCCGTGACAAACGCGCAGCAGAAAAGAGATTCACGCTATCACTGAAGTAGTTTTTATTTTCTGTTCCTTACTTCTCCACTCAACGCTTGTCAAGCCGTAACGTACGCACGGTAAGCCAAAACATAACAGCGGGTAACACCAGCATCTGCTGGCCAATATTTTACGCGGTCTTAAGTTCGTGCAAGACTTTACATTCACGCATATTGAAGACCACGGCACCCGCAAGACAGTCACGGTCCCCCGCTTTTCCGCACACGACCGCTCGGTCGGTTACATGCCGCACGTGCGCGCAGATATTCTGCTCAACGACACGGACATCGACGGCGTGCTAACGGCATCGCATAAATCCAATGGTGGGACAGGACACGGCGTTTATTGGATGACTGAAGTGCTACAGCAGGGACGATTATAATCCCCCCAGTGACCCTTTTCTTTTTTTGTTCTTATCTACTCTCTACGAAGATCAGAAAATACCGAAGGGCGCCTGTCGTTACGCCATTTACTGGTTAACCGGCTTGCGCTATATACATTGATCAATACATTCAAGGCGCAAAGTTTTCTTCCGCGCGTGCTGCGCAATTGGTATCAACTTTACCAATGGTTTGACAATGAATAGATCTGTCGATTTTGTTCAGCGTCAAAAATAAGGCGGCCTTGCATTCGCTTTCATCAAACATGCGGACATCGGTTATAAAATAACTATAGACAAAGCCGATTAAAACTTTATCGACATAATAAATTCAATCCCTACCGCATTTGCCATCAGCGCTGTAGATCGGCCACAATACCGTTAACGGCGTTGTGAACGGCGTTATCCAATTGCGTGTCGCGTTCCGTGACGCTTACTTTTCTTACCAGCCGAGTCACGCGTCTATCCGAGAGTCCGGTGGCGCTGGTTTTCCATGCTGCAGTTTCAGGGTCGAATGTGATGAGCTGCGCTTCGATCCGCACCGGCCGGCAAATCTCATCCAACGCCCAAAACCCGCCATAGGCCTCGGCGGTCTCTTCAATCGCTTCGGTAACCAGGTAGACACCGGCGAGCGCGCGCGTAGCGGGCTTGGCATAGGCGAAGGCCGCTATGCCCAGCGTTGAGACGACTTCGAATGTGATCACCGCTTTGCGCCAAGCTTTGGGCGTTACACCGTAGTCCGTGATGTGAAACCGAAGTATAGCGTCGGCCCCGGACACGGCGCGCAGCCGTTCTGCTATTTCAGGAGTGACGACTGTATCGGCGTTATCGATCCGCCATTTGTCGATGACGCGCGATACCGTTGCGCTGTTGATAATACGAATTCCGGTTTGGCTTTCCAAGGCGCTCTGCATGTAGGCAAGCGCGCGCGTTTGCGCGATGTCGACGGCATTTTGAATGGCCTGTTGCGATGCTGGAGAGTCTTTGGCCACATCGGGCGCAAACAGCTTGCGCAGTCTGGGGTCAGCTATCGCGATGGGCGCTTGCACCAGCACAATTCGCCGCGGGCTCACGCTTGCATTTACCGCACCTGACCAGCTCAATGGCTTGGCCGTACAGCCGCCTAAACCAAATCCAAGAATAACGGCCAGAACAATTTTGTATCTTGTCATTAACGGACAATAGCTGTTCGCGCTCCTTATTGGACATGTGCTGCGTGGTGAACATTCAGACAGAAAAACACACGAACAATTCAATCAGAACAAAGCGGCTGAACGGTGTCGCCGTAGATACCTGTATTCATGCCAAGTGAGCCAGATGACAATGATATCCAGCAGCGTTATGGCCAAGAGCCAAGGGGAATGCGTGACGCTAAACCGAAACAACTGATACAGAATAAAAAACAAGAATACGGCGATGGCCAATGGATAAAACCATAATTTTTCACGTAAAAGTCCGGCAACAAGTAAAATTTTGATGACGCCATGACTCAGCAGGTACAGGGACGTGAAGTGTTGCGAGCTGATAGAGAAATGCTGCGCGGATTGGAGCAGATAGCGCGCCACGAAGTCGCGAGGGTCTTCGGTCAGTTCTTCTTGTGTGATAATGACAACGAGGCCTAAGAGGAACTGTTGAGTTATGAAGTACGCTAACAGACCGCCGAGGATTTCCAGCAGCGCAAAGATGCCTTTGAGAATTAGGGTGATCTCAAATGCCAGATGAAGATTCTTCTCCTTCCATATTTCTCGACTGCGCCGATAATCTTTCCTTGATTTTAAAAAAGTCTTGTTTAAAGAAGACTGTTTTTCTATGGCAAATTAAGCAACTTGAACCGGAATCGAGTTGCGCGTGTGCGTAATATGGTTATGCGCATCCACGTACACCAGACGCGGTTTAAAAGCAGCTAATTCTTTTTCTTCGAATTCAGCGTAGGCGCAAATAATCACGATGTCACCAGGGTTGGCTTTGTGCGCGGCGGCGCCGTTGACGGAGATGATGCCCGAGCCGGCTTCGGCGCGGATCGCGTAGGTGGAAAAACGCTCGCCATTTTTGAGGTTATAAACTTCGATACGTTCGTATTCGCGGATGTCGGCGGCGTCGAGCAGACGGCCGTCGATAGCTACCGATCCTTCGTAATCGGGCTCGGAATGCGTAACGGTGACGCGATGCAGCTTGGATTTGAGCATAATGCGGCGCATAAATTATCTCCGATCGATAGTCACATTATCGGGGCTAATTGAGTTAGATTCAAATTACGGCTTAAGTTCGAATTCAAGATTATCGATTAAACGCGTGCGCCCCAGCCAGGCGGCAGCCAATACAACTAATTGACGATCTTGGGCGGTGGGCGGCTTTAAGTCTTGCCGCCGGCGCACGGCGACATACTCCGGCTTAAAACCATTGGTTTCTAATTCCGTCATCGCGCTTTCTTCCGCTTCCGGCGTCACCGCAGCTTGCTGAACAACGCGATCACGCAGACTACCAAGCGCTTGATATAAACGTGGGGCGACCTGACGTTCGTCGGGCGTGAGATATTGATTGCGTGAACTCAGCGCCAAGCCATCGGGTTCGCGCACGATATCGACGCCGATAATTTCCACCGGCAAATCCAAATCCGCCGCCATCTGCCGGATCAACATCCATTGTTGATAATCTTTTTTTCCGAACAGCGCGACATCGGGTTTTACCAAACTGAATAAGCGATACACCGCCGTGGCCACGCCGCGAAAATGACCCGGACGAAAAGCGCCGCACAGTTCCTCGCTAAAGCCGGGTACTTCGACAAACGTTTGTGCCGCGGCGCCGCGCGGATACATTTCCATTTCCGTCGGTTTGAATAAAACATCCACGCGCGCGGATAGCAGCGAAACTTTGTCATGCCCTGGGGTACGTGGGTAAGAATTGAAATCTTCGTTTTTGCCGAACTGCAGAGGATTGACGTAAATGCTCGCCACCACCACCTGCGCGTACTGTCGTGCTTCGTGCATTAAACGTAAATGGCCTTCGTGTAAATTACCCATGGTCGGTACCAAGGCCACGCGTTTGCCGCCTTGGCGTAAGCGCGCGACCTGATCTTTCAATACGGCGATGTTTTCGACCGTAATCATGCAGAATGAAAACTATGTTCAGCGCCGGGAAAAGTCCCAGTTTTAACGGCAACAATATAAGCTTTGATCGCTGCTTCAATGTCCGTTGCACCGGACATAAAATTTTTTGAAAATTTTGGACTGGGTCGCGGGTAAACACCGAGCATGTCGTGCAGCACCAGTACTTGCGCATCGCAGTGCGGGCCGGCGCCGATGCCGATGGTGGTCATCGACACATCCGCGGTGATGGCCTTGGCCAATTCCGTCGGCACCGCTTCGAGCACCAGCAAACTGGCGCCCGCCTGCTGTAAAATTTTTGCGTCATGCTGAATGCGTTCGGCCGACGTGGCTTCTTTTCCCTGCACGCGATAACCGCCTAATTGATGCACTGATTGCGGCGTTAAACCCAAATGCGCGCACACCGGAATGCCGCGCTCGACTAAAAACCGCACGGTCTCGGCCATGGCTTCGCCGCCTTCGAGCTTGACCACTTGCGCGCCGCCCTTTTGCATCAAACGTCCGGCGCAAGCCAGCGCGCGTTGCGGGCTTTCTTGATAACTCATAAACGGCATGTCGGCGATGACTAAGGCGCGCTGCACGCCACGTGTCACGCAACGCGTGTGATACACCATGTCGGCGACGCTGACCGGCAGAGTGGTTTCATGACCTTGGATCACCATGCCGAGCGAATCGCCGACCATGATCATGTCGATACCGGCGCGGTCGAGCAGACTGGCGAAGCTGTAGTCGTAAGCCGTCAGGCAAGTCATTTTCTCGCCGCGGCGTTTTAAATCCTTGAGCGTGTTCAGCGTGACGGGTTTCACAGACTGGCGGCAAGCGGATTGAAGAAATGGCGACCGCTGCGAACTTTGCGGATATGCCCGAGCAACATTTGAAAATCCTTGTCGTTATCGACGATATTGATGCGTTCGGCGTTCACCACCAGCAAGGGCGCGGCGGTGTAATGATGAAAAAATTGCGTATAAGCGTCGACCAAGGAATGCAAATAATCGCGCTCGATCAAACGCTCGTAGTTCACGCCGCGCCGGCGCACGCGTTCGATCAGCACTTCCACCGGAGCCTGCAAATAAATAACTAAATCCGGCACCGGTAAATTCAAACTCATCTGCGCGTAGACTTGTTCATACAACCGCAACTCATCGTCGTCGAGATTGGCGCGCGCGAACAATTTGTCTTTATCCAATAAAAAATCAGCGACGTAACCATTGTTGAACATGTCGCCCTGTTTGAGCGGCTCGATCTGGCGCGCCCGCTGAAATAGAAAAAATAATTGCGTTGGCAAGGCAAATTGTTTGCGCGCTTGGTAGAAACGCTCCAGAAAAGGATTGTCTTCGGGTTTTTCGAGCAAGGGCTCGGCGCCGAAAGCTTGGGCGAGGCGCATGGCCAAACTGGTCTTGCCGACGCCAATCGGTCCTTCGACTACTACATAGCCCGGATTAATACTATTCGTCGCTGGATAATTCATCGTCGTTGACTGAGCTTGAATAAACTCAAAATAAAATTTTTCACCGCAAACACGCAAAGAACGCAAAAATTGATAAAAAACTTATTTATGTCTTTCTTTGCGTACTTTGCGTCTTTGCGGTAGATCATCGTTAAATCAGTTTCTTTAAGAATTTATCTTTTGTACGCGCTGCGCGCTGCACTGGCGCATTAATTCGCGCACCGAAGCTCGGCCCGGGATCAGCATTTCCGGATCGAGCTCGAACAAAGGATACAGCACGAAAGCGCGTTCGTGGAGTCTCGGATGCGGCACGGTCAGTGCCGCGCTTTCAATCAGCTCATCGTCATACAACAGTAAATCAAGATCCAAGCTACGCGGTCCGCCTTTGTCGCCTGCGCGCACGCGCCCGTGCGCACGTTCGATATCCAGCAAGCGCTGCATTAACGCCTTTGGTGCAATGCGCGTTTTGACGCGGCAAACGGCATTGATGAAATCCGCCTGGTCTTGCTGGCCGATCGGGGCAGTGCGATATAAAGACGAGCAAGCGTCAATACGCGTCAACGCCATTTGTCCCAATGCCGTAAAACCGGAATGCACTTGCGCCACGGGATCGGTCATGTTGCTTCCCAAACCGATATAAGCGCGTACTTCATTGTTACGCGTCTCAAGCACGTTCGGTGGTTGCCGGTTTGGAGGCGGAACGGCGTCTGCGGCGACGCCGGCGCTTTTTTTCATTGCCACCGGCGCTGGGCGCGATCTGCGCTACCATCGCTTGGCGCTGGTTTTCGTCCGCTACTTGAAAATCGGTCCACCATTGCGCCAGCATTTTATCCGCCTCGCCGGTGTCCGCGCGCAATAATAAAAAATCGTAGGCGGCGCGGAAACGTTTGTTCTCTAAAAGGCGAAACGCTTGCTGGCCGGCGCGGCGCTCGAAACGCGATTGCAGACTCCAAATTTCGCGCATCGGCACGCTAAAGCGTTTAGGAATAGAAACATGTTGCAACTGTTGGCGCAAAACATGTTCGGTGGCGCGGTGAAAGGCGTCGTAACTGTTGGTGCCGCGCGCCAATAGCGCGGCGGTTTCCTGGCGCACCGGCTCCCATAACATGGCGGCGAACAGAAACGCCGGCGTTACCGGCTTATCTTCGTTCACGCGCTTATCGGTATTGGCCAAGGCGCGCGGCACCAGGGTAATCGGAAAACCTTGTTCTTCGCTGGCCAAACTTTTTTCGGTGAGCGGAAATAAAAATTGGAACAAACCGTAATGCCGCAACAGCTCAAAAGTTTGCAAGGCATAACCGCTGTGAAAAAGTTTCAAGACTTCTTCGAACATGCGCGCCGGCGACACCGTGGTTAGCAGCGAGGCCAACTCGGGAATCGGCGCGGCGGTTTTATCTTCGATTTTGAATCCGAGCTTGGCGGCGAAACGCACCGCACGCAGCATGCGCACCGGGTCTTCGCGGTAGCGTGCTTGCGGCTCACCGATCACGCGCAGGATACCGGCTTGAAGATCGGCGACTCCGCCGACGTAATCCAACACGCTGAAGTTGCGGATGTCGTAGTAAAGCGCGTTCACGGTAAAATCGCGGCGCACGGCGTCTTCGGCTTGCGAGCCGAAGATGTTTTGGTTTTCTATCTCCGTGGAAGCATCGGCATCGTCGAGTGCGTCATCCTCTTCTTCTTCTTCCTCTCTTGAAATTACTTCATCCGCGACGTCACGCGGAATCGCGCGGAAGGTCGCGACTTCAATGATGTCGCGCCCGAAGCGCACGTGCACCAAGCGAAACCGCCGGCCGATGACGCGCGCGCTGTGAAATAATTTGCGGATTTCTTCGGGACGCGCGTCGGTGACGACGTCGAAATCTTTCGGTTCGCGGCCGAGCATTAAATCGCGCACGCAGCCGCCGACGAGCAAGCTGGCATGCCCGGCGTCTTTCAGTCGGTGCAAAACCTTGATGGCGTTTTCGTTAATCAGCGCGCGTGAAATAGAATGCTGCGCGCGGGGGATGATGACCGGTTCGTTAATCGTTCTTCACCTTTCCGTTGCGATGCAAAGACCGGTACGTAATGTTTTTTGTTGGTGCTTTATGGGCCGCCACGTATAATAACACCGCTTTCGGCGCCGCGCGCCGCCTTCCCATCACGCTCCCATCGTCTAGTGGCCTAGGACGCTGGCCTCTCACGCCGGTAACAGGGGTTCGAATCCCCTTGGGAGCGCCAAATCACCAAGAGGTCATGGCTTCATCATGGCCTCTTGGTGATTTGATTTCTCATGTCGATTCGAATCCTTGGGTTCGACCTGCGCGCGCCGGGAGCGCGCGCGGAACGCCACCGCTTGGCGGTGGCGGCCCGAAGGGCGAGCCACAGGATGTGGCGAGTAATCCCCTTGGGAGCGCCATTTTAGGTCGTGATTTAAATTCTGCGAGAAAAACTGCAGGCGGAGCCATGGTGCCTGCTGCCAAAAAATATGACCATCTGGATGGTCCTGGAAATACCGCGCCTAACTATTCGGCGGCGCCAGCTTTTTTTAGCAATTCCACGATACGCGTATAGCCGCCGCGCGTGGCGATCTTTACCGCCGTGTCGCCGCGCCCGTCTTTCGCATTCACATCCGCGTTATTGTCGAGCAGCATCTGAATGATATCGCTATAACCTTTGTATGCGGCCGCCATTAACGGCGTCTTGCCGCTGATGGTGGTCACATTCACATTCACGCCTTGGTTCAATAAGGACTGCACCACGGCAATGCGCCCCTTGAGAATCGCCGTGAACAACGCGGCCGCGCCGTGCGCGGTTTTAGAACGACCACTTTTTTCCAAGCCGGTCGGCAACTTGAGCACGCGATTGCTGAGCGAGATGACGATCATCGCCACCAAACCGAGCAAGCTGATCTGCGGATCGATGCTAAATTCGCGCGCGATGTCTCCCGGCAGGTTGGCGCCGGCGGCGAGCACCACGATCACCAAGATCAGCGTAAACTTGAGATACTTGACCAACGCCACGCCGACGACGGCAATTAAACCACCGAGTAAATAACGCCGATCGAAACTAATGAAGTCGGTCCACTCATGCGGCAGATTGGCGCCGATGCTCAAGAGAATTACAACGATGACTAGGCCCCAATCGCGAGGCGATTCTTTTAATATAACCACCGATGCTCTCCCCTGCTCATTGTAAACCCCGAACCAGCACCCACTTGTCACTGTACAACATAGGTAATTCTAGATGTAATTTTTATGAATAGGCAGTGACGTTAAAATTTAACTTAGATCGTGAAATATCCTCTAAATCACTATTTTAACGCAGGAAAGCGTAGCCGGTGGGCTATTTGCCTGATGCCCTCGCATAGATTCGGCTAAACCAACGCGCGATGTCTTGAATTTCTTCCGCCACCACGGTATGGCCCATGGCATATTCATGCCATTCCACTAACAGTCCGCCGGCGGTCATTTTTTCACGCGCGGTTTGCGCGCTGGCGAACGATATCATGCGATCGTCCGTGCCTTGCGCCATAAATATCGGCGTCGCGGTATTGGCCGGATTTATTTCTTGCAGCAAGGTATCGATAAAAGGTATGGGCGCGGACAGAGATAAAATTCCCGCGAGTCGCTGGGGGTAGCGCAATCCCGCATGCACCGCAATCGCCCCGCCCTGGGAGAATCCCGCGAGCACGATGCGTTCGCTGGCAATGCCGCGACGAATTTCGGCGTCGATGAAAGCGTGCAGGATTTCTTGAGATTCTAAAATGTGCGCCGCGTTCTGAAAAAAACCCTGATCGGTCATGGCGATGTCATACCAAGCACGCATAACGTGACCGCCGTTAATCGTTACCGGCCGCGGCGGCGCATGCGGAAATATGAAACGCAGCGCGAGATTTTTCGGCAGGCGTAATTCCGGCACCAGATTCTCAAAATCATGGCCGTCGGCGCCCAGCCCATGCAACCAGATAACGCTCGCGGAAGCCGGCGAAGCGGTTTCTATTTCAATGGGCGCGTCTAGAGATTTTAAATCCATAAGAATAAATGGACAGGATTAACAGGATTTACCGGATTGGAATGTAAAAGCATTTTAATTTTTTACAATCCAGTTAATCCTGTAAATCCTGTCTATTATTAATCTTTCTCGCCGCTATAAATGCAGCCCGCAGTACAAGTTTCACGCACGACAATCTTAGATAACAGCGGCAAGCCGGGTTTGAGCTTGCGCCAAATCCAGCGCGCCAGATTTTCGCTGGTGGGATTCTCCAAGCCTTCGATCTCGTTTAAGTAATGATGATCCAATTGTTCATACAGCGGCTGAAACACGCGCGTGATATCGGCGAAATCCATAATCCAGCCTTCGCGGTTTTGCACCGGTCCGCGAACGTGCACTTCCACGTGAAACGAATGCCCGTGCAAACGCCGGCATTTGTGGTTTTCCGGTACCTGCGGCAGATGATGCGCGGCTTCGAGCGTGAAGATTTTGAAAATTTCCACAGCGATGACCAAGCTAAAAGGAATAGTGCCGCCAGTTTAACGATTTTTACCCAGCGCGCATACATGCGCCCCGCCCTGGAATCGATGCGCGCGCAATCGCAATAAAGAGAGCCGCTCAAGCTCTTTACGCGAGCTGCTGTTTTTACCTATTTTTAACCGTCCGCCACGCTTTCACGCCGGCGGCGCGCGGTTAAAAACCGACTACACTTATAGAAAAATTCATCCACGCACGGAAGCACCGCGACACTATATATATGGATCAGCACCAACGACTGGTCGACGATCTGCGTTTGCTGCGCGAACGCGCCTCGCAATACGCGGTGTATGGCGTGTACATCGCCAGCGCCAGCGTGGTCATCGCCACGCTGTTGGTGTGCTATTTCATGTTCGATGACATCACCATCGACGGCATTATCCTGGCGCAAAGTTCCAATATCGGCCTATGGGCCGTCGATTGCATGCCGTTTGTGTTTGCCATGTGGGGTCAGTACGCCAGTTTTCGTATGGCGTCCGATGCCAATGACATCATCCAGAGCAAAACCCAAACCCTGCGCGAAGCGCTAACGCAAGCCAATTTCACCAGCAAAGCCAAAAGCGATTTTTTCGCCAAGATGAGCCACGAACTGCGCACGCCGATCAATGGCATCATCGGCATGAGCGATATGCTGATCGATACCAAGCTCGGCAAGGAGCAACAGCGCTACGCGGAAATAATCAAATCATCCGCCAGCGGTTTGCTGACCTTAATAAACGACTTACTGGATTTTTCCAAAATCGAAGCCGGCAAACTGGAGCTCGAAGAAATCGAGTTCGACTTGCGCGAGTGCATTGAAAAGTCGGTGGCCTTGCTGACCCAGCAAGCGCGCGCCAAAGGACTGACGCTCACCAACCTGATTCAACCCGACGTGCCGAATCGTTTAATCGGCGATCCCGGGCGTCTACGCCAAGTCATTATCAACTTAATCGGCAACGCGATTAAATTCACGCCCACGGGCGAAATTGTTTTGAGCGTTAAAAATCTCGCAGATGTTTCCGGCAAAGCACAAATCCACATCGAAGTGGCCGACACTGGCATCGGCATTTCCCAAAAAGATCAAAGCAAACTTTTTCAACCTTATAAGCAAGTCAGCAACTCCACCGCGCGCCGTTACGGCGGCACCGGCCTCGGACTGACCATCACCAAAGAATTGGTCGAGGCCATGGGCGGGCACGTGGGCGTTAAGAGCCAAGAAGAAAAAGGCAGCGTGTTCTGGTTCAGCGTTACCCTGCGCAAGCCGGAAGTTATCGTCAACGTGGTGCCGTCGCCGGCGCAAATCAGTCTCAAAGGCGTGCGGGTGTTGGTGGCCGATGGCAATATTCCGGCGCGCGTCGGTTTGGTCGATCAGTTGCGCGCGCTGGAAATGGACGTGCAATCCATCGGCAACGGCAACGCCGCTTTACAGATGATCCGCGCCGCGGCCAGTTCCAATTTTCGTTTCGATCTTGTATTGGTCGATATGTTTTTGCCGCATTTGGAAGGCGAAGATCTGGGCCGCGAAATAAAATCGCATGCCGAAACCCGCGATACGATTCTGGTGATGATGACCTCGGCCGGCGTCCGCGGCGACGCGCAGCGACTCAATCAACTCGGCTTTGCCGGCTATCTCGGCAAACCCATTCCGCCGGAAGATTTGCAAGACATACTCAAAGCAGTGATCGCTACTAAAGGCATTGAAGAACAAGAACGTCAGCGCATGGGTTTGGTGACTAGGCACTCATTGTCGGAAATTCGTAAGAAACATTCGCGCGTGCTACTCGTGGAAGACAGCGACGTTAACCGCGAGATCACGCTGCATATGCTAACCAAACTCGGATACTCCGCCGACAACGCCGAAAACGGCCGCGCCGCGATCGAAGCCGCGCGCCAACAAGTCTACGGTTTGATCTTCATGGATTTGCATTTGCCGGATATCAGCGGCATCGAAACCATTAAAGCCATCCGCGCGCTGTCCGATATGCATGCCAAGTCCGCGATCGTCGCATTGACCGCCGGTGCCACGGACGCGGAAGTAGCGCGTTGCCGCGAATTGGGTGTAAAAGATTTTCTGACTAAACCCATCGATAAAAATATGTTGGCGGAAACGCTGATGCGCTGGCAGGCCCTGTACGTACCGCAAACCAGTACTGCTCCCGCGCCGACAACGCCAGAGCCAACGCAGCTCAAAAAATCGCCGCAGGAAATTAACGAAGATGACGCCATTGAAGCCGACCCCAAGCTGGTCGCTATCTTTATTAAAGAAGCCACATTAAGACTGGAATCCTTGCGTCAGGCTTTGGGACGCGGCGACACGCAACGCATGGCGCGCGAAGCGCACACGCTCAGGAGTTCCGGCGCGTATTTCCACGCCGCGGCGATACAACAAGCGGCCGAGAAACTCGAAAAAATGGCGGATAACAATCAGCTGAGCGAAGCCAAATCAGTGCTGCAAACGCTCGAAGACGCTTATCAACGCTTGCGCATGCGCCTGGAAAAAACGGGAATTAAACAGCCTTAAGATAAACCTGTAGACGCTTCACGCCCTCGCGCAAATTTTCCATGGTATTGGTATAAGAAAAACGCACGTGTTGTGCTGCTCGATGCTTGCCAAAATCCAAACCCGGAGTAATGGCGACACCGGCCTGCTGCAACAGATTCAATGCCAACGCCGCGCTATCCGCGCTGAAACGCGAAACGTCGGCATACAAATAAAAAGCACCGCGCGGAACCAAGGGAATAATAAAACCCATGGCGCGCAACGCCGTCAATAAATAATCGCGCCGCTCGCGGAAAATATCGCGCCGTCGTCGCGCTTCTTCCAACACCGCGGGACTGAACGCGGCCAAGGCGGCGTACTGCGCCGGAGCGCTGGAGGCGAGAAAAACATTTTGCGCTAATTTATCCAAGGCCGGTACGTACGACGCCGGCGCCGCTACCCAACCCAGACGCCAACCCGTCATGCCGTAATATTTCGAAAAGCTGTTGACGACGAACACCTCGGGCGAATACGTCAGCGCCGTGGTCACCTCGCCTTCAAAAATAAGGCCGTGATAAATTTCATCCACGATCAAGACGCCGCCGAGTTCAGCCACGGTGCGCACGATCTGTTGCATTTCCGCATCGGCAATCAACGCGCCGGTCGGATTGGAAGGTGAAGCCAATAACACCGCGACACTACGCGCGGTCCAATGCCGCCGAATGAGTTCGGCGGTTAACTGATACGCCGTCGATTCATCCACCGGAATCGCCGACGTCTCACCCTCGAACATGCGCACAAAATGCCGATTGCACGGATAACCGGGATCGGCCATCAGTACTTGATCGCCAGGATTGATCAACGCAGCAAATATTAATAACAGCGCGCCGGATGCACCGGGCGTGACGATGACACGACTGGCGTCGAGCCGAGCTTGCGCGGGATAACTGGCGGCGATCGCCGCGCGCAACGCCGGTAAACCCAGCGCCGGCAGATAATGCGTGCGACCATCGCGCAAGGCTTCGATGCCCGCCTGCACGATCGGCGCGGCCGTGGGGAAATCAGGTTCGCCGATTTCCATGTGGACGATGGAACGGCCTTGCGCCTCCATGCTGCGTGCGCGCGCCAAGATGTCCATGGCATGAAATGCATCGATCTGCGACAGCCGTTCGGCAAATCGCGTCATGGTTTGATAAAAATTTTCTGCAACAAATTTAAATCTAAAAATGTCGCGCCATTCACCGCCGGGCCTGCCAACACATTGAACGGTTGATCCGCTTCACCGAGATGATCGAGCACCAAGGCGGCGCCGCTAAAATCATGCGTGCGCGTATAGTCGTTGATGGTAATGACGGTTCGCAGACGCGCCGCTTGCGCCGCGCGCAAACCATTTTCTGAATCCTCGAAGGCCAGGCATTGCGCGGGCGCAAGCTGCAGATGTTCGAGAACATAATGATAAATATCCGGCGCCGGTTTTTTGGCGGCGACGACGTCGCCGGCGCCGATTATTTCAAACCACGATTCGGCCGCCGGTGAAAGCGCGTGACGCAATAAAGCGCTGACGTTGGCCGGCGTCGTAGTCGTGGCGATCGCCAGACGCATGCCGTGGCGGCGCGCTTCTTCCAGCAAACGCCACACACCGGGACGCAAAGGAATGCCGCCGCGCGCCAGCAGCGCCGTATAATGTTGCGTCTTGGCGGCGTGCAGCCGTGCAACCAGCGCGTCAAAATCGGCGGGCTTTTTATAATCCGGCCGATAACGTTCAATATAATGATGCATGCGTTCTTTGCCGCCGGTCACGGCCAACAATTCGCCGTACAAATCTACGTGCCAATGCCAGTCGAGGCCGGCTTCTTTAAACGCGGCGTTAAACGCCACGCGATGGCCGTCACGCTCGGTATCCGCCAAGGTGCCGTCGACGTCGAAGATCAGTGCTTGCAAGTTCATCGATTTATCCGTAATTCCCGAAAATATGTCATTTCATGTGTTCAAACGCACGGTATCTAAACTCTAAGGTTGCGACCCTATGTTGTTTCTGGTATAGATTCGCGCTTATTTTTTCGCCCCTTGTCTTCCAGGGGCCATATTATCGCAGGAGTCGAAGCATGACGGCCAGAAAAAAGAAGGAAAAGGAACAATCCATTTCTCCCGTAATGGGCATCAAGCCCTACGTGGTGAAGAAAGGAGAAAAGTACATGAACAAAAAGCAGCACGAACATTTCCGCAACGTGCTTCTGGCTTGGAAGAACGAGCTCGAAGAGGAAATCACGCGCACCGTGCAACAGATGCGCGACGTGCCGGAAAATCCGCCCGATCCGAACGATCGCGCCAGTCAAGAAACCGACATGTCCTTGGAGCTGCGCTCGCGCGATCGCGAACGCAAGCTTATCAAGAAAATCGACGAAGCCATCGAGCGCATGGAAACCGGCGACTACGGTTACTGCGAAGTCTGCGGCGTCGAGATCGGCGTCGAGCGTCTCGAAGCGCGGCCGACGGCGGAGCTGTGCATCGATTGCAAAACCTTGGACGAAATTCGCGAAAAGCAAATGGGTTAATGCGGTCAGTGCATGTAACCCTCACAAAAATTAAAATTAAATATGAAATTTAACCACAGAGAGCACAGAGGTCACAGAGCTTCGTGGTTGCTTCCTTTTATACCCTCTGCGTTCTCTGTGCTCTCTGTGGTTGACAATCATAGAAGCCTCTTTAATATTCTTCCGCAATAATTTCTTTTCTCGAGCCCGCCTTTGTCGAAACTCCTGATCCGCAACGCCCGCATCGCGCGCCCGGATGGATCGATATTCGACGGCGATCTGTTGTGTCACAACGGCTTTATCGAGCGGCTGGCGCCGCAGATCACCGCTAGCGCGGATGAAACGATCGACGCCGCAGGCATGTTGTTGCTGCCCGGCGTGATCGACCCGCAAGTTCATTTTCGCGAACCCGGCAAAGAATATAAAGAAGATCTCGGCTCCGTATCGCGCGCCGCGGTGAAAGGCGGCGTCACCAGTTTTCTCGAAATGCCGAACACCGATCCGTCCACCACCACGCAAGCCGCCTTGGACGATAAATTAAAACGCGCCGCAGAAAAATCAGTCGCCAACTACGGATTTTTCATCGGCGCCACGCCGCATAATCTCGACGATTTATTGAACACGCATCCCGTCTGCGGCATCAAAATTTTCATGGGCGCCAGCACCGGCAGTCTGTTGGTCGATAAAGCCGAAGACTTGGAACGCATTTTTTCCCGCGGCGATCGTTTGATCGCGGTACACGCCGAAGACGAAGCGCGCATTCGCGCGCGTCGTGAACAATTTAAAAACCGCAAGGATCCAGCGGTGCATTCCGAGATTCGCGACAATCGTACCGCTTTGCTGGCGACGGAGTTGGCGCTTTCCTTGTCCAAAAAATACCGCCGCCGTTTGCACATCCTGCATCTTTCCACGCATGAAGAAGTAGAATTGTTGCGCCGTGACAAACCCGCGTGGGTGACGGCCGAGGTGATTCCCAATCACTTGTTGCTCAACGTCAACGACTACGCACAGCTGGGCACGCTGGTGCAAATGAATCCGCCGATACGTCAGCCGCAAGACAATGCCGCGTTATGGGCCGGCCTGCACGACGGCGTGATCGATTTCATCGCCACCGACCATGCACCGCACACGCTGGAGGAAAAACGCCAGGCTTATCCCGCCTCTCCTGCCGGCATGCCAGGCGTTGAAACTTCACTGCCCTTAATGCTCACCGAAATGAAAGCCGGCCGCTGCACCCTCGCCGAAATCCAGAAATGGATGTGTTATGGTCCGGCGCTGGCCTACGGCATTCGCAACAAAGGAAAAATTCTCGAGGGCTGGGACGCCGACTTCACTATCGTCGATATCGAGAATACTAAACCGGTGCGTAACGAAGAGATGTTCACGAAAGTACGCTGGTCGCCGTTTCAGGAACGCTGCTTAAGCGGTTGGCCAATCTTCACCGTGGTCGGCGGGCAAATTGCTTTTAGTCATGGAAAAATCCGCGAAGGCGTGCGCGGTCAGCCGCTTAAATTTACTTAGCTATAGGGCAGCTCATGGAAACCGTTTTGCTTATTAAGGCGCTCATCCTCGGCATCGTCGAAGGCTTGACCGAATTTCTACCGGTCTCGTCGACCGGTCACCTTATCATCGTCGGCGACTGGCTCAATTTTAACGATGAGAAAGGTAAAGTTTTCGAAATCGTTATCCAATTCGGCGCGATTCTCGGCGTCGTCTGGGATTATCGCGTGCGCGTCAGTCGCTTGATAATCGGCATCGGCAACAAGCACGAACAAGGCTTCATACTCAATCTTTTGATCGCTTTCCTGCCGGCGGCGGTGTTGGGTTTGCTGTTACACAAAACCATCACGGACCACCTTTTCAATCCTCTCACCGTGGCCGGCGCGCTCATTATCGGCGGCATTTTAATTCTGATCATCGAACGTCTGCCGCTGCGGGTGCGCGTCCATAGCATGGAAAAACTTAGCCCAATGGATGCCTTTAAGATCGGCATCGCCCAAACATTTTCACTGTTTCCCGGGGTCTCGCGCGCCGGCGCCACGATCATGGGCGGTTTATTATCAGGCTTGTCGCGCACCGCCGCGACCGAATTTTCTTTTCTCCTGGCGATGCCGATAATATTCGCCGCCACTTTTTATGAATTATTTAAGAGCTGGCACCTGTTACAGGCCCGAGACATTCCCTTATTCGCCACGGGCTTTGTGATGTCGTTTATTACTGCGCTGATAGTGGTCAAAGCGTTTCTTAAATTTGTTTCACGCCATAACTTTACGGTTTTTGCGGTATATCGAATTGTTTTTGGCTTTATCGTGTTGGCTTATTTTTGGCAATCAAAATGATTGAAAAAATCATTTCACTGTTGGCCGCTTTCATCATCGATACTATCTCGCGCCTGGGTTACGGCGGTATCGTGCTGCTGATGGCGATCGAAAGCGCCTGCATTCCGTTGCCTTCGGAAATCATCATGCCCTTCTCCGGTTATCTGGTGTTCACCGGCGAAATGAATCTGTGGTTGGTGGCGCTCGCCGGCGCGGTGGGTTGCGTGCTCGGCTCCATCGTCGCTTATTACGCCGGCGCTTGGGGTGGACGTCCGTTCATTGAAAAATACGGTAAATATATTTTAGTGTCGTCCGCCGATTTGGATCTTGCCGATCGCTGGTTCCAGCGTCACGGCGATATCACGATATTCATCGGCCGCTTGCTGCCCGTGGTGCGCACGTTTATCGCTTTCCCCGCCGGCATCGCGCGCATGGATATGTGGCGCTTTAATATTTATACCTTCGTCGGCTCTTACATTTGGTGTTTAGTGCTGGCGTGGATCGGCATGAAATTGGGCCAGCATTGGAATACCCTCGGCGTTTATTTTCATCGTTTCGACGCCCTTATCGGCGTCATCTTGCTCGCCGGCGTTATCTGGTACGTGTGGCGCCATTTTAAGCATTTGCGCCGCTGAAAACCTCGATTTCCGGTTAAAACCGCGTTTATTCAAGGCTTTGAATATGCTGTGTCCGTGCGCTATGTTTAATGAAACGCCACGCTCGGCACAAAACCTGCACTATCTTGAGCAAAATGAGCCCGAATCCGGAAGCCGTAAAAATGGAGACTGCCGCTACCGCGCCGACCGAAAAAGTCCGTGTGCTAGTCGCGGATGACTCGCGCGTCATTCGCAAAGCGATCAGTAAAATCCTCAGCAACGAATTCGAATTGGTCGAAGCCGAAGACGGCGAATCCGCGTGGGAACAACTGCTGCGCGACGACACCGTGCAAGTGCTGGTATCGGATATCGAGATGCCCAAACTGGATGGCTATTCGCTTATCTGCCGCGTGCGCGCCGCTGAAGTAGAACGCATACGCAATGTTCCCATCATCGTCATTACCGGCGCCGACGACGAACTGACACGTGAGCGCGCCTTTGCCTGCGGCGCCACCGATTTCATTATCAAACCCATCGACGGCGTACAACTGCTCGCGCGCACGCGCGCGCACGCCAAGCTCGATCAAACCACGCGCAAGCTGGAAGAAACTTCGACCGCGCTGGAAGAACAAACCGCCGTCGACCCGCTCACGCAACTGCACAGCCGGCGTTATTTCGTGCAACGCGGCGTGCAGGATTTGGCCTACGCCAAACGGCATAACAACGAACTTTCATTTATCCGTATCGACATCGATAACTTCCGTTCGATTTATAAAAAATACGGCGATCACACTAGCGATCAAATGTTGGTGTGGCTGGCGAAAATTTTAGTCACCGTGAGCCGCACGGAAGATACCGTGGCGCGCATCGGCGGCGGTGAATTCGCCATCCTCGCGCCTTCTTCCGGGCGCATGGAAGCCGCGGTGCTTTGCGAACGCCTGCGTACCGCTGTCATTGCCGAGCCTTTCAAAGGCGAAGATGTTTCGATCCCGCTGACAATCAGTCTGGGCCTGGCCACTTTAGGTCGCGACACCGGCGACACTACCGAAGAATTGTTGACCTTGGCCGAACAGCGCATGACGCTGGCCAAAGCCGCCGGCGGCAATCGTCTCGGCGTCAGTTATCAGGAAGAAGCGCCGAAACCGGAAGAAACGGTGATGGAACAGCCGGATCTGGAAACCGCGCTTAAAATGCTGGACACAAATGAAGCCGGCAAATTGGTGCCGTTCCTACCGGACCTCATCATACGCAGCATCCCCCTGCTGGAATTCTGCAATAAGAAGCTCGACCTGGGTTTAGGTTTCGCTATCGAATCGCTTAAGGAAAAACTCGCCGATATGCGATAATGATCCGCAGGAGAACGGGTCATGAATAATAATAACGATATTTTTTACACAGCCTTCCGCGGTACTTTCACCAGTCTACTCAGTTGGCGCCAGCTCGACGAATTTTGGGATGTCGTGCGTCGGCAAGCCGACGCCGGTTGGTACATCTATGCTATCGGCGCGCCGGTGCCGACGCAGTCGTCTTCCGCCGACGATGTCAAAAAATTTCTGGTTGAAATAAATACATTACTGCACAACGAACATTACGCAGATTATTGCGGCATCGTTTATACCAACCACAAAGAAACACCGACCGTCATAAAAATATTCGACCCGAATCATCTCGGCGCTTCCTGCGGCGTCAGCAATAGCCCGCCCTTGCCGGGCTGGATATTAACCCGGGTTCCTCCGCAGGTTCTCGAAACCAAGCGTCCGCTGTCCGCCGACCGCCAACGCTGGTGGCAAGCACTCTGGGCCCACTAGCGCGCGATTTCGTTGCCAACTATGGAAGGAAATTTTAAACCGGCATGGTGGTGTCGTGGACCGCATATGCAAACCTTGTGGGCGCGCTTGGTGCGTTACGCGCCGCCGATCGAACTGCGACGTGAGCGTTTGGAATTATCCGATGGCGATTTTATCGATTTGGATTGGACCAAAAAAAATCAAACCGGTCCGATCGTCATTGTTTTGCACGGTCTGGAAGGTTCCTCGTCCTCGCCTTACGCACTCGGCATATTAAAAGCTATTGAGGCACGTGGCTGGCGTGGCGTGGTCATGCATTTCCGCGGCTGCAGCGGCGAAGTTAATCGCTTGCCGCGCAGTTATCATTCCGGCGACACCGGCGATCTTGCTTTTTTTGTCGACAGCTTGCGCCGGCGTGAACCGCGTACGCGTCTGGCGACAGTCGGCTACTCGCTAGGCGGCAACGTGCTGCTCAAATGGCTCGGCACAACGCGCGAACAAGCACCGTTGAGCGCGGCGGTGGCGGTATCGGTGCCTTTCGTTTTGCGTTACGCGTCCGAGCGCTTGCAGCAAGGATTCTCGCGTCTGTATCAGTGGAAACTCATGCGTACGATGCGCGCCAGCGTGATGCAAAAACAACGACGCATGGACATGCCGCTAAGAATCCAAGACATCACTACGCTTAAAAATTTTCGTGACTTCGACGAACACGTGACCGCGCGGCTACACGGCTTTGACAGCGCCGATCATTACTATGCCGTCGCCAGCTCGCGCCAGTATCTGCAAGGCATTACCGTTCCCACCTTGGTGCTGCACGCACGCGACGATCCGTTCATGAGCGAAAAAGCGATACCGCGCAAGGATGAATTTTCCAGCGCCGTGACGCTCGAGGTCTCAGCGCAGGGAGGACATGTGGGTTTTGTCAGCGGTGCTTGGCCGTGGCGCCCGCGTTACTGGCTGGAGCAACGTATTCCTGAATTTCTAGATCGCTATTTGAAATAATCGCGGCGCCAGTAGGTATACCAAGCAAAACCCCACCAACACACAATCACCACCACGGTCATTAGCGCGATGGACTGCATAAAAAGTGCAGCGGTGATTCCTTGTGCCTGCAATGCGCTTTCGTATCCGGCTGTGGCTTGGGCAAACAAGGTTTCGATTGCTTGTTGATTCAGCAAGAATTGAATTTTATCTAAGGTGTATACGGCGGTTGCTACAAAAACTAAATTGTATCCCCATTTTTTGGCATGCCATATGCCAAAACCTAAGGCCGCAAATAAGACGATATAGAAAAGATGATAAACGATGACGATAGTGCCAGTACGGATAGCGCCAAATAAAATTGTCTCGGTATCGATGGAAATAATCTCGAAAACGGCAGACAAAATAAATAACGCTGCGGTAATGCGAAACGTCAGATGGCCTTTTTTTCGATTCGGCTCTATTCGTTGTTCCTGCATGCAATGTCTTCCTTAAACGATCGACAATTGAAATTTAAATCTTCGGCGGCCAACCGTGGGTTTCTTTTTGGCACTCATTGCACCACGCATACAACGCATCGTACATCACCATGCCATGCCGCAACATTTCGTGGTCGTCGGAGAAAATGCGCGAAAGACCGAGTGAGATAGCGAGTAAGCCTGGGGCTTGTGCTGCTAAGTCCAGGCGTGCGGTGTCGGCGCCGCGCACGATCACGGCCAGTTGCTGTAACGCCGGATCGTCCAATTTATATTTTTTGAGAAAGGTATCGAAGCTGCAGTGTTCGCCGACGTGGGTCATCTCCACGCCGGGAATGTCGTACGGCGTGGCGCCGGTGGTTTCAGCGACTTTTAATACTTGATCGGCGGGAACGAATAAAAATTCCGGGGCTTTATCGATAAAGCGCGCGATCAACCACGGGCAGGCGATGCGATCGATCTTAGGGCGTTCACGCGTTATCCATTTCATCGTTTTTTATATACCGATGGTTTCTCCGCCCACTTGTTTCCACGCTTCGATGCCGCCTTCGATGAAACGAGCCTTAACGCCTTTGGCTTGCAGTTGATCCACCACCAAATTGCTGACCGACCCGCCGCGTACGCAGTAAATGACAATGTCCCGATCCAAGGGCAAAGCGGTGCTCCATTGCGCGAGTTTCTCGGGGTCGAGCCAGGCAGCGCCGGGAATTTTCTTACCATCGGTTTTAAAATCGCTTTTGCGGCGTACATCTAAGACCAGAATATTGCGGCGCTGAGAGATAAGTTGTTTCAAGTCTTCAGCTAAAATCGTGCGATTCATAACGCCTCCAAAAGCAAAAAAATTATTTACTTTAACAATGTATAGACCAAACCCAAAAAACCACAGGCAGCGATGACAGGAATGATGCCTAGTTTATAACGAAACAATGCGATAAAGGCAGCGACGCCGACCAGCGCGCTAAACCATTCAAAACCGGCGAACAAGGTTTGCCAATTAAATGGCTGCACGATGCCCTGCGGCCACAACACATGATACGCAAAGAACATCGCCAGATTGAGAATGACGCCGACCACCGCCGCGGTAATCCCGGTAAGCGGCGAGGTAAATTTAAGATCGCCGCGAGTAGCTTCGACCATGGGCGCGCCCACCAGAATAAACAGGAATGAAGGCAGAAATGTAAAAAAGGTCGCGACACTGGCGCCCGCCATGCCCGCCAGCGCTAATGACTCTGGACCAAATAATTCTTTGATCCACGCACCGACAAAACCTACAAACGCCACGACCATAATAAGCGGGCCCGGAGTGGTTTCCCCAAGCGCTAGTCCATCGATCATTTGCAGTCCTGTCAGCCAGTGATATTGCTCTACACCGCCTTGGTAAACATAAGGTAATACGGCATACGCGCCGCCGAAGGTCACCAACGCCGCCTTGGTGAAAAACCAACCCATTTGCGTCAGCGTTCCTTGCCAGCCAAATAACGCAAACAACGCCGCTTCGACCCCTGCCCACAAAGCCAAACCGACGGCACTATAAGCAATCACGCGCGACCATTTGAAGCGCGCGTATTCCGGTGACGGCGTGTTATCGTCGATCAGCGCCGGACCATAATCTTTGTTGCCGTCGCCGTGATGACCGCCGACGCGAAATTTTTCCGGGGCGATACGCCCGCCGATATAACCGATAATGCCGGCGCCCAAGACGATATAAGGAAACGGCAGATTGAGGAAAAAAATCGCGACAAAGGCAGCGGCGGCGATTGCCCACAAGACTGCGTTTTTCAAAGCGCGTGAACCGATACGATAGGCAGCGAACACGACAATCGCCGTCACCGCCGGTTTAATACCATAAAGAATGCCGGCAACCACGGGCACATTGCCGTAAACCAGATAAATCCAAGTGAGCGCAATCAAAATAAACAACGACGGCAATACAAACAGCACACCCGCCATGATTCCGCCCCAAGCACCATGCATCAACCAACCTATATAGGTCGCCAGCTGTTGCGCTTCCGGTCCCGGTAATACCATGCAGTAGTTAAGCGCATGCAAGAAACGGTGCTCCGAAATCCAGCGCCGGCGTTCGACCAAATCTTGATGCATGATGCTGATCTGCCCCGTGGGCCCGCCGAAGCTGATGAATCCCAGTTTCAACCAATAGCGGAACGCCTCGCTAAAAGAAACCGCGTCGGGGGCTCGAGTGATATCGTTTTTAGCTGAAGGGTTAGGCATGCATTTCTCCCATTTATTTTTCGCTGAGGTAGGAACTGTAGAGGTAATCAAAAGTCTTACTGGCTTCTTTGAGCAACTTGTCATCGTCGACATCTTGCTGCCGTGCGCCGTTTAATATCATTTCCAATCCCGCCGCTTCCGCCACCGGCACTCCGCCGACGTCGAGATAATGCACCAGCTTCGCCATACGCGCGAGCGCGGCATCTTCGTCCAAATTAAAACTGATCATTAATACTTCAAAGGTCACGTGCGCGCCGACATGCGTAAAACTGGCGTTATCGAAATCGAAACCGAGCGCATTCGCTGGACATTTTTTTATATTCTTCAGCCAAACGATGCGCGCTTTGGGATCGATGAAACGGCGAATCAGCCACGCCGAAGCCAAACGATCCACCCACGGACGCGCGCGCGTGGCCCATACGCGATTCTGAAACTTGGATTTGTTAAGTTGTTGGATTTCGCGCATCGCCGCCTTAGGCTCATCGGGTGCAAGCAAGGCGGCCACTGTCGCGCTCACTTGCGATAGCTGCTGCTGCACCTGTTGCTTCGCCGGACCCGGAAAATAATCCACTCCGCTCAGCGTATCAAATTCACGTTGAATTTTTTTGAGTTGGCGTGCGGCCGCCAAACCACGTCGCTTAGTCAGAGCGGTTTTTATTTTCTGCAGCGCTTCGCTAACACGCACATAATCGGCGGTACGGTCGAATAGTTTCCGAAAATGCTCCGCCTGCGACGAATCTGTGCTATCAAAGGTAAGGACATACGCATCACCGCCGGAGGCTATTATCGTTGTCGCCTGTTCTTGCAAGACCTGGAGCGCGACTTTGGCGTGCGGCAATAAATAGACGCCATCGCGCAAAACCGCCGCGCCCTGCGCCTTCAGCGCGCGCCACACGCGCATGCGCGGCGTACCGCTGGAGCCGGGAAGACTGATCACTAACATAAGCCAACGAGACGTTGCCAACATATCCATGTGGAATATTCTACATATATGTAGCGTCTATTACATCACCTTTATTGCAGGTCGTACCAAACTTGTCCGAGAGGTGTTATGCGCACTTTCCTAATCGTTCTTTGTCTTTTTTTGACCGGCACGGTGCACGCCAAAGAATTGATCTTGCAACCCGTCAGAGTGGCGGAAAATGTATACGCGGTTATCGGCGACCTCGGCGGGCAAACCTACGAAAACGATGGGCTCAATTCTAATTTAGGATTCGTCGTGTCCGACGCCGGCGTGCTGGTGATCAACACCGGTCCGAGCCAGCGTGTCGCCCAGGCGTTGCATACCGCGATTAAAAAAATTACCTCACAGCCGGTTAAATGGGCGATCAATGTTAACAGCCAAAACCATTATTGGTTGGGCAATACTTATTTCAAATCTCTCGGCGCCGTCATCATCGCGCATAAAGAAGCCGATCGAATCATGCGCGAAACCGGCGAAGTTCAGTTAGACGCGAATAAAACCTTGCTCAAAGAAAAAATCAAAGGCACCCGCCTGACCTTTCCATCCGAATTGATGGATGAAACCCGCGAACTCAAGCTGGGCGGCACCATCGTTCAGTTAATTTACTTCGGTCGCGCGCATACCCCGGGCGATATGGTGGTGTGGTTGCCGCAGCAGAAAATAGTTTATGGCGGTGATATTGTCTTCACCGATCGTATGCTCGCGGTTATTCCTATCGGCGACTCCAAGGGTTGGGTAGAAGCCTTCGATAAACTCATGCAGCTAAAACCAAGCTTCGTCGTGCCCGGTCACGGTCGTTCAACTGCTCCTGAAAAGGCAAGTAAGGATACGCACGATTATTTAGTTTATTTGCGCGCGGCGGCTAAAAAAGCCATCGACCAAGCTGAGACGCTGCAGGATACAGTGGACAACCTGGATCAATCACAATTTAAATATTTGGCCAACTTCGATTTACTGGCGAAACGAAATTTAAATCGGGTTTATTTGGAAATAGAGAAGGAAAGTTTTTAAAGATTAAAATAAAAATGGACAGGATTTACAGGATTTACAGGATTTACAGGATTTACAGGACTTTTTTCAAATAAAATTCATTTTTTATAAGTGATTTTAATAATTAATCCTGTAAATCCTGTTAATCCTGTCTATTCTATTTTTTTATTAAAACTTAAGGCCGGCGTGCGTTGCGTGTCTGGCGCGCGCCGGTGCGGTTACGTTCAAACGCGGGCTGGCGCTTCGATCTGCCTTTTCCCTCCGGTGGTGGACGCCGCGCTGATTTATTTGCTTGCTGCGGTTTGCGCGGTTTGCGGCTTACGGGCTTGGCTGCGGTCGGAGGAGCTAAATCCGCCGATTGATACAGATCGCGCAGCGTGGCTTCATCGGCTTCCATAAAACGCCGCGCATGAAAATGCGGCGGCAGCGACAGCGAGCCGTAACGAATGCGGATAAGCCGGCTGACCTTGACGCCCACGGTTTCCCACATGCGCCGCACTTCGCGGTTGCGCCCTTCTCTTAGCACCACGTGATACCAATGATTCGCGCCGGCGCCGCCGGCTTCGGTGATGCTATCGAAATGCGCCGGACCGTCGTCGAGCATTACGCCTTCTTTCAAACGCGCCAACATGTCGGCGCTGACTTTGCCCAAGATGCGCACGGCGTATTCGCGTTCGATCTCATACGACGGATGCATCAAACGATTGGCCAGTTCGCCGTCGGTGGTGAATAACAGTAAACCGGAAGTATTAAAATCCAGGCGACCGATGACGATCCAGCGCGCGCCGCGCAAGTTAGGCAGCTTATCGAAAACGGTGGCGCGACCTTGTGGGTCAGAGCGAGTACAAACTTCGCCCTCGGGTTTGTGATAAATCAGAACACGATGTTTCGATGCCAGCGCATGCGTGGGGATGACGCGTTTATCGACGCGTAAAGTTTGCTCGGGGGTGACACGCGCGCCCAGCGTCGCCGGGGCATTGTCGATGGTGATGCGGCCTTCTTCGATCCAACGCTCGATCTGCCGGCGCGAGCCTAAACCGGCGCGCGCCAGGACTTTCTGGATTTTTTCACTCACGCTCGGCCACTTGGGCCTCGGACATGATCACGGGTTCGGATTCGTGTTCGCCGCCGGCGCTGATGGATTCGTCATCGGTTCCAGGCAGAGCCTCGGACGCCGCGTTCGCACCGTCCAGATTCAACCGCAGATTCAATTCTTGGCCGATCACATCCAAATCGCGTAAAGCCGACAGCGGCGGCATTTCTTCCAAGGTTTTCAAATTGAAGTGTTGCAAGAATTCATGCGTGGTGCCGTAAAGCGCGGGCCGGCCGGGCACATTGCGCACGCCGACTTGACGCACCCACTCGCGGCCCAATAAGGTTTTAATGATATCGGTGCTCACCGCCACGCCACGAATATCTTCGATATCGCCACGCGTTACGGGCTGACGATAAGCGATGATGGCTAAGGTCTCGAGCAGCGCACGCGAATACCGCACCGGCCGCTCTTCGGCCAAGCGCGTAATCCAAGGCGCATATTTCTCGCGCGTTTGAAACCGCCAAGAGCGGTCGATTTGCTTAAGCTCGACGACACGTTCGGCATATTCTTCTTCGATCGTCTTCAGCACTTCGCGGATGTCGTCGCGCGTCGGCTGCGATTCGGCGGGAAACATGTTCAACATTTTATCGATCGTCAACGGTTGGCCGGCGACCAACAGCGCGGCTTCGATAATTTTTTTCAGTTCGACGTTGGATTCGCTCATCACGCTGCCGCCTTAAGATGAATCGGAGCAAAGGGTTCTTGTTGCACCACCACGACCAAAGATTCTTTCAGCAATTCGAGAATCGCCATGAAAGTCACCACCAAACCCATACGGCCTTCGCGCAGGTCG
This sequence comes from Gammaproteobacteria bacterium, assembly GCA_016194665.1. Lineage (GTDB taxonomy): Bacteria > Pseudomonadota > Gammaproteobacteria > Acidiferrobacterales > Sulfurifustaceae > Sulfuricaulis. The sequence continues at coordinate 286 of JACQBD010000041.1, read as the reverse complement.
AACATATCGGCAAAACCGATAAAATTTTCGCTGTTGATTTTGGCCAGTATCTGCGTCATACGTTCGCGCACCGACAAGGGTTCCAGGCGCACCTGATGATGCCGGTAAAGTTCGGCGCGCACAAGCACCTCTTTGAAGGCGTCCAATAATTCGAACAGGGAGACATTCGGTTCGATTCGCTTGACCGGCGGCGCGTCATTTTCAATCACCACCAAGTGAACTTCGCGGCCCACGCGCGGCAAGCGGTCGATCGACTCGGCGGCGCCGCGGTAACGTTCGTATTCCT
>JACQBD010000044.1 GCA_016194665.1 Gammaproteobacteria bacterium | reverse complement strand
TATAAATTGCCCGAACCTTTTTTCGTCATCGCCACGCAAAACCCGCATCACTTGATCGGCACCTTTCCGCTGCCGGAATCGCAACTCGATCGTTTTTTGATGCGCATCGAAATGGGTTATCCGAGTCACGACGCAGAACGCGCTTTACTCAAAGGCCGCGATCGACGCGAATTGCTCGAAGCGCTGACACCGGTGATCACGCCCGATAAGCTCACGAGCCTGCAGCAACTGGCGGCGCGCGTACACGTGGCCGAACCCCTGCTCGACTACGTGCAAAATTTACTCACGGCCACGCGCCGCGCCGGCGATTATGCCGAAGGCTTAAGCCCGCGCGCCGGGCTGTCGCTGTTGGCGGCGGCGCGCGCTTGGGCGCTGCTCGCCGGGCGCGACATGGTATTGCCCGATGACGTGCAAGCGATTGCGCCCGCGGTCATCGGCCATCGGCTGCGTCCAACGAATGGCAGTCGCGCGATTTCTATCGCGCAGCTGATCGAGTCGGTGCCGATTCCGTAAAAAAAACCAATCGACAGGATTAACAGGATTTACATGATTAGAATTCTTCGAAAAAAATCCTGCTAATCCTGTAAATCCTGTCTAATTTTTTCTTTTGTTCGGGAGTTTACGTTTTCCGATGCCCTCCCATCAAAATATGAGCGATACGATTACCTTTGGCCGACGCCAGCTGTTCATGCTGCCGACGCGTTATGGTTTGCTGTTTGCGTTGTTGCTGGCGGTGCAATTGGCGGCGGCGATCAATTACGGCAACGGCTTGGCTTACGCGCTGACGTTTCTGCTCGGTTCTGTGGCCGTGGTGTCCATGCTGTACACGCATCGCAATCTTTCCCAACTACGTCTCAGCGCCGGCAGCAGCGCGCCGGTATTTGCCGGCGACCTGGCGCGCTTCAAAATTTTTCTGGCGAACGACAGCGCTGTGCCGCGTCTTGGCATTTGCATCCATCAAGACAAAAAACAAATTGCTTGTGTCGATATTGCCGCGCACGATTCGGCGGCTGTTGATTTAAGTCTTATGACGGTGAAACGCGGATACTTAACCGCGCCGCCGGTGATGATTTCCACGCGCTTCCCTCTCGGCTTGCTGTATTCCTGGTCGCGACGCATGACACTGGCGCAGCAATGTCTGGTTTATGCGCGTCCCGCCGAGCCATTGCCTTTACAAACGAGTTCGACGGAAACATTTGAATCGGTAGCGGGGCTTAAACCCGGCGGCGATGATTTTATCGGCGTACGTGAATTTCACGCCGGCGATTCGCCGCACCACGTCGATTGGAAAGCGGTGGCGCGCGGCGGTAGCTGGTACACCAAACAATTCGGCGGTGCTTATCAAGCGACGCTATGGCTGGATTGGGACACGCTTGCCGGTCTCGGCGTCGAACAACGTTTAAGCGTGCTCACGCGCTGGGTGCTGGATGCGGAAATCGCCGGCATGCTTTACGGCTTGCGCTTGCCGCAACACAGCGTGGCGCCGGCCAATGGCGCCGATCATCAGCACCAATGTTTAAAAGTCTTGGCCTTGTTTGGATTAGACACGTGACTCCGCAGCTACCGACGCGCGCGGTGTTTAATAGTTTATTGATAGCCGGCGTGATAGCGGTGGCGCCGCATGCATGGGAATTGCCGTGGTGGACCCTGGCTGTGTTCGCCGCCGCCTTGACCTGGCGTTATTTGATTGAAAACTGGCAGTGGTATCGGCCGCAACGCGTGCTGCGCAGCTTGCTGATGATATTGGTGGTCCTGGCCGTATTGCGGCAATACGGCACATTGTTAGGTCGCGATCCGGGCATCGCTTTAGTGCTCACTTTGCTCGGTTTGAAATTTTTAGAGCTTAAAGGCCAGCGCGATTTTATCGTGTGCTTATTTTTATTTTATTTAATCGTGTTGGCGAGTTTTCTTTATTCGCAATCCTTGTGGTTCGGCGCTTGGGCGTTGTTGGCCGTGACCGTGATTACCGCCGCGCTGATGCATTTAATTCAACCCACCAGCATGAACCTCCAATCGCGGCTGCGTTTAGCTAGCGTGATGTTAGCGCAAGCACTGCCATTAATGATCGTGGTGTATTTGTTATTCCCGCGCGTCAGCGGCACCTTGTGGGGACTGCCGGCGGATGCCTACAGCGGACTCACCGGCATGCCGGACATGATTCAACCCGGCAGTATTCGCAACTTAAGCCAGTCCTCCGAAATCGCTTTTCGCGCCAGCTTCGAAGGCGCGCCGCCGCCGGTGCGCGAATTGTATTGGCGCGCCTTGGTGCTCAGCGACACCGACGGGCGCAGTTGGAACCGTAGAACCGACAGCGACGTAAAAAAAGTTTCGTTCACACCGCTCGCGGATTCGGTGCGTTACCAATTAATTTTGGAACCCAGCAATAAAGTTTGGATGCCGGCGTTGGATTTACCGGCGGTGACGCCGCCCGGAGCGCGCTTCCAAGCCGACTTCACGCTGCAATACAACGAACCGATACGCGAACGCATTAATTACACGCTGACTTCTTACACGCGTTATAACACCGGTGACTTATCCACCGCGGATCGTGCACGCAGTCTGGCCTTGCCCGCGGATGTTAGTGCGCGCACGCGCGCGTTAGCGCAACAATGGCGTCACGACAGCGCGGATTCGCTGCAAGTTGCGCGCGCGGCGCTGGATTATTTTCACCGCGAGAATTTTATTTACACGCTTAACCCGCCGCTGCTCGGCGCCGATCCGGTCGATGAATTTTTATTCAGCACGCGCCGTGGATTCTGCGAACACTTTGCTTCCAGCTTCGTCACGCTCATGCGCGCCGCCGGCATTCCCAGCCGCGTCGTCATCGGTTATCAAGGCGGCGAGCTCAACACCGCCGGCAATTATTTAATCGTGCGCCAATCCGATGCGCATGCCTGGGCGGAAATCTGGGTCGCCGGTCGCGGCTGGCTGCGCGTGGACCCCACCAGCGCGGTGGCGCCGGAACGCATCGAGTTAGGTCTGGATGCCATACGCCGATTAGAGCAGCAAGGTTTAACGCTCGGCGGTTTATCGGCGGAGGCCATGCTGCAAGCACTCAAGCTCGGCTGGTTCGACAACGCGCTGCTGCATGCACGCTGGTACTGGGATTTAACCAACCTC
>JACQBD010000026.1 GCA_016194665.1 Gammaproteobacteria bacterium | reverse complement strand
CGCCGGACTCGAAGACAGCGTGCGCGAAATTGCCGGTCAATATCGCGAAATGCAATCCCTGCGTGAACGCCTGCAAACACTCCAGCAACAAGCCGCGGACCGCGACGCGCGCATCGAACTATTACGTTATCAAGTGCGCGAACTCGATGCCTTGGCATTGACCGCGGACGAAATTCCATTATTGGAAGAAGAACACGCGCGCCTGGCGAACAGCGCCGAACTCATGGAAGGCACGCAAGCGGTGATTCACGCCATCGCCGAAGACGAAGAAGCCGCGATCACGCAACAATTGGCGCGCGCGCAGAGTCGTTTGGAAGCGCTGCGCCACTATGATGCGCGTTTAGGCGAGATCGCCGATTTACTCAATGAAGCCGCGATCCAAGTCGACGAAGCCGGCTCACGCTTACGTCATTATCTCGACGGACTCGATCTCGATCCGAGCCGTTTGCAAGCGGTCGAAACTCGACTGGCGACGGTGCACGACTTGGCGCGTAAACATAAAATTAAACCGCAAGAATTGCCGGCGACGCATGTACGCCTGCGCCAAGAGTTGAGCGATATTGAAAACATCGACACGCAACGCGGTAACTTGGAAGACAATTTAAAAACCATCAGCGTCGCTTACTTCAAGACGGCAAAAGAGATATCGCGCCGGCGCGAATCGGCGGCGAAAAAATTGGCGCGCGCCGTAACCGATGAGATGCAAGAGCTTGGCATGCCCGGCGGAAGTTTTCACGCCAGCTTAATCGCGCTGGCGGAAAACGAAGCCAGCGCTTATGGCCTCGAGCAAATCGAATTTCTCGTCAGCGCCAATCCGGGACAACCGGCGCGACCGCTGCCCAAGGTCGCCTCCGGCGGCGAGCTGTCGCGCATCAGCCTGGCCTTGCAAGTAGTCGTCGCCAGCACCGGGCGCATTTCCACCATGATTTTCGACGAAGTCGACGTCGGCATCGGCGGGCGCGTGGCCGAAGTCGTCGGCCGCAAATTGCGCGCCTTGGGCGCCGCGCACCAAGTTTTATGCATTACGCATCTGGCGCAAGTTGCGGCCCAAGGAGCACAACACGTATTAGTGCGCAAACAAGCCGAGGGCAAAGTGACCGTGGCCGAAGCGGTGCCGCTGGCGGAACGCGAGCGCACGCTGGAAATCGCGCGTATGATTGGCGGCGTGGAAATCAGCAAACAAACCTTGGCGCACGCCAAAGATATGCTCGCCCGTGCCGAAGTCTGATCTCAATCGCGTGGCGCCCAAAGTGACACCGGTCATTCGGCCGGCGGCGATTCACGACGTCCCCGAAATTCATCATTTTTTGGAAATGTACGCGGCCCAGGGAAATCTTTTGCCGCGCACCATGAGCGAACTTTATCGACACTTGCGCGACTTCTTTGTGATCGAAGTTCACGGCAAAGTCGCGGCTTGCGGTGCGCTCGAAATTTTCACCGAAAGCTTAGGGGAAGTGCGTAGTCTCGTGGTCGACGATGCATTCAAAAATCAAGGACTCGGCCGCGCCTTGGTGCAACGCATCATCGAAGAAGCGCGCGTCATCGGATTAAAGCGCTTGATGGCGCTGACTTACGTCGCGCCATTTTTTCACAAGCTGGGTTTTGCCACCGTCGCCAAGGACACTTTGCCGGAAAAAGTTTGGGGCATTTGCGTGAAATGTTACAAATTCAACAACTGCGACGAAACCGCCGTATTATTGGAATTAAAATAAGAACTCTTGCAGTCGGAAAGAATTCAGCGTTATTCTTAGCTCCATAAAAAAATGACGCTGAATAAATGCAAAGAATAAAACAATCTACTAATAGATGGCGCGTAATCTTATTCGCGCTCTTGCTATTAGTAGTTCAAGCCGGCGCCTTAGCGCATGAGCTGCGTCATCAACTGCAAAATTCCGAATCGTCCTGCACACTTTGCCTATTCTCCGAACATCTAGGGAAAACTCCCGTCGCTGCCAGTTTTATTTTTGTCGGGAATAGCTCACATATCGTAAACCATTCTTTATCGCCGTTATCTCCGATCTTACAACCGCGCCGTATTTTCGCGGCGCGCGCTCCTCCGACGTTCTCCGAAATTTAATCGTCGTTACCAAGCGGATCTGGGCTGTGCCCGTACGCGCCTTGTTTGTTAAACAAGGTTCTTCCATCGATAATTTCGGAGAAAGTTTATGTTACGCATATCATCACTCGCCATGGCGCTGTGGTTCGCTGTATCCAGCGCCTTTGCCGCCACGGTAAATAATACAGACGCTACAACGGCTGCAGGAACCAACGATCGCAATGATCAACCTGATTTACGCACACTTGAAAAACGCGTTGAGCGTCTCGAAGCCACGGCCAGCGCGAAGCCCGCTGCTGCCTCGAGCAATAGTTTTAATCCGGATATTTCTTTAATCCTCTCCGGCTTATATACAAACCTTTCACAGAACCCGGCGAATTATCGCATCAGCGGTTTTCCGGTGCCGTCCAGCGTTGACATCGGTCCGGGGCAGCGTGGATTCAGCCTCGCCGAAAGTGAGCTCGGTATTTACGCCAACATCGATCCGTATTTTTATGGCGGATTAAATTACGCCATGCATCCGGACGACAGTGCGTCCGTGGAAGAAGCGTTTATCCAAACCACCGCGCTGTCTAACGGAGTGACCATTAAAGCCGGACGATTTTTTTCCGGCATCGGTTATGTCAATGCGCAACACGCGCACGTTTGGGATTTTGTGGATGCGCCGTTGGCCTATCAAGCGTTTCTCGGAACTCAACTAGGCGACGATGGCATGCAGATAAGGTGGCTAGCGCCGACTGATAATTTTCTGGAACTCGGTGCTGAGTTGGGACGTGGTCGCGCTTTTCCCGGGAGCAATCGCGATAAAAATGGATCCGGCGCTGGCACGCTGTTCGTGCATGCGGGCGGCGATATTGGCATAAGCCATACCTGGCGCGCGGGACTGTCGACGTTACGTACGTCGCCGCAAGATCGTGAATTCTCCGACATCAACCTCGCCGGCGTTGACGTAACCAACGCCTTCAGTGGTGACACGCGTTTATGGCTCGCGGATGCGGTATGGAAATACGCGCCCAAAGGCAACGCCACTTACACCAACTTTAAACTGCAAGCGGAATATTTGCGGCGTCAGGAAAACGGCAGTCTCGTCTATGACACCGCCGGCACGGCGAATAGCGCTGCTTACGACGCCAAACAATCCGGCTGGTATCTGCAAAGCGTTTATCAATTCATGCGTTACTGGCGCGTGGGTGCGCGCACCGAACAGCTCGATCACGGTCGCGTCGACTACGCTGCCAACAACGCCAATTTACCGCGGACTAATTTTAATCCGTCGAAAAACAGCGTCATGGTCGATTACAACCCGAGCGAGTTCAGCCGCATTCGTCTGCAATTCGCGCAAGACAAATCACGTCAAGCGATCACCGACAATCAGGTGTCCCTTCAATACCAGATGAGTCTCGGCGCGCACGGCGCACATCAATTCTGATCGAGGAATTAAATATGAAAACTTTTTTTAAAATTCTCACGTTGCTCGCGATTGCCGGTTTTACACCGCAGGCGACGGCGCTCGATGTATTTACCTGCGAACCTGAATGGGGCTCACTGGCGCAAGAACTCGGTGGCGATCGCGTTTCCATCTACGTCGCCACCAGCGCCATGCAAGACCCGCATCAAATTCAAGCAAAGCCAAGTTTGCTGGCGCGCGCGCGGCGCGCCGACTTAGTCGTCTGCACCGGCGCGGAATTGGAAATCGGTTGGTTACCCATCGTTCTGCGGCAATCGGGAAATAATAAAATTCAGCCGGGCAAGCCGGGCTACTTCGAAGCCGCGAGCTTGGTGCAAAAACTGGAAGTGCCGACACGTTTAGACCGCGCCGAAGGCGACGTGCATGCCGGCGGCAATCCGCACATCCAAACCGATCCGCACAATATCGCGCAGGTCGCGAACGCGCTGGCGCAACGCTTGGCGCAGATCGATGGCGCGAATGCATCCTTTTACCAAGCGCGCTACCGCGACTTCGCCGCACGCTGGGACGCGGCCATGCAGCGTTGGGAAAAACAAGCGGCGCCATTACGCGGCACGGCCATCGTCGTGCAACACAAAGGCTTTCCCTATCTTGAGCATTGGCTCGGTTTGCGCGAAGTGGCTTCGCTGGAACCTAAACCGGGCGTGGAACCAACCAGTGCGCATCTCACCGAAGTCCTTGAACAGCTGAAACGCGAACCGGCAAAAATGATTTTGCGCGCCGCCTACAACGACGGCCGCGGTTCCGAATGGCTGGGCGAACGCGCCAAGCTTCCGGTGGTGGTGCTGCCGTTCACCGTCGGCGGATCGGACAAGGCCAAAGATTTGTTTGGATTATTCGACGACACCGTTCAACGACTCCTGGATGCGCGATCATGAACTGGCAAGCGCTCGACATTAATATTCTCGGTCCCGCATTTTGCGCGGGTCTGTTGGTGCTGGCGACACACGTGCCGATGGGTCAACAAGTGCTGGCGCGCGGCATCGTGTTCATCGATCTCGCCATCGCGCAAATTGCCGGACTCGGTGTCATCGCCGCCGACGCCATGGGTTGGGAGCCACAAGGATTTGCGGTGCAAATCGCCGCGGTCACCGCGGCCTTGCTCGGCGCGCTGCTACTAACGTTTACCGAAAAGCGTTGGCCCGAAGTACAAGAGGCGCTCATCGGCGTATTGTTCGTGCTCGCCGCGTGCGCGGGCATCGTATTGTTGGCGGACAATCCGCATGGCGGAGAGCATTTAAAAGATTTGCTTGTCGGACAGATATTATGGGTCAGTTACAAACAGTTAATTCCCGCTGCATTGCTCACGGCTTTCCTACTTGCGCTTTGGTTCGGCGCCGGTAAACGTCTCGGACGCATCGGCTTCTACGCCATGTTTGCCGTGGCGGTTACGATCTCGGTGCAACTGGTGGGCGTTTATTTGGTTTTCGCGAGCCTAATAATTCCCGCGCTCGCCGGTCGGTTTCATCTGGCGCGGCGGCAACTCATGCT
>JACQBD010000037.1 GCA_016194665.1 Gammaproteobacteria bacterium | reverse complement strand
GGCGATGTGTTCCAGGGCGTTGCCTTCTTCTTTCAGGGCCTTGGTCAACAATTCCAGCAACCACGAACGCACCACCGAGCCCTGCTGCCAAAGTTGCGCCACGCCGGCCAAATCGATGTCGTAGGGCGAACGGCGCAAACATTCGAAGCCTTCACCCATGGCTTGCAGCATCGCGTATTCGATGGCGTTATGCACCATTTTGACGAAGTGTCCGGCGCCGCTGACGCCGACATAGGCATAACCGTCTTTAGGCGCGAGCGATTTAAATATCGGCTGCATGCGCTCAAACGCCGCGCGCGGTCCGCCGATCATGAGACAAAATCCTTGCTCGCGGCCCCACACGCCGCCGCTGACGCCGACGTCGAGAAAATGCACGCCGCGCGCGGCACAAGTTTCGGCAACGCGCGCCGAATCGATGTAACGCGAATTGCCGCCGTCGATGATGATATCGTCCGGCGACAATAAATCGAGCAAAGCGGCGATCGAATCATCCGTCGACTTGCCGTGCGGCACCATAAGCCATACGCAGCGCGGCGCTTGCAGCTGGGTCACGAGTTCGGCCACCGAGGAAACCGTGGTGACACCCGACTCCGCGGCAAGACGAATATTGGGCGCGCTGCGATCGTAACCGGCAATACGATGTCCCGCCGCCAGCAGTCGCTGCGCCATGTTGCCGCCCATGCGGCCTAAACCGATCATGCCGATTTGCATTGCTTCTCTCTCCTTGCAAGCTCATGGCGCTTGCACTGCGTCAGGTAAGTAAAACCCGTGTTAACACACCATACAGAATATGCCAAAGCCAAGGAATCAATCAGTATTAACAATTGGCATCGCCCCTGCGTTGACGGCATCCCACGTCATGCGTGTGTCATCGTACTGATGCCAAACTTTCATCAGATCAAACTGCAACTCCTAGATGCATGCAACCATGGAGAGGCTATGAGTACATCGGTGAAGCATAAAACAAGATTCAGCGGAAAGGTAAAAAAGTCCTGGTTTCCATCTTTGGCTCCAGCGGTGTACGGATTACTGGGTTTACTTTTAGTCTCCTTGCCAGGCTGCGGCGGCAAATCCGATTCGTCACCGTCGGTGGCGCAGACCGGACCTGTTGAGACACCACCGCCTTTCACACCGACTCAACCGCCGCCGGTAACGCCGCCGCCGGTGACACCTCCACCAGGACCTCCGCCTGCAGAACCGCCGCCTCCGCCGACACCTCCACCTGTGGAACCTCCGCCGGTAACACCGCCGCCCGTAGAGCCTCCTCCGGTCACGCCACCGCCTCCTCCTCCGCCTCCGCCTGAGGCGACCCTCGGAAAATGGTCAGCAGTAATGACTTCGGTACCAATCGTGCAAGTACACCTACATCTATTAGCCAATGGCAAAGTTTTGAGTTGGGGAGGCCCGACTGGTAAACCGCCGTACATATGGGATCCCGTAACCAGCGCGTTCAGCGAGGTGCCGGCGCCGTCTCAATTATTCTGTTCCGGTCATACTTTCCTGGCTGACGGTCGGCTGCTGGTCGCCGGTGGCCACATCATGAATGATCTGGGCATAAATGGACTCGGCTTACCGAACACAAACATGTTCGATCCTGTCACGGGCCAATGGCAAGCGTTGCCGAAAATGGCCAAAGGACGCTGGTATCCGACCAATACCACGCTGCCGAACGGCGATATCCTGACCCTTGCGGGCACCGATGAAACCGGCGCCAATAATCCCATTCCGGAAGTATGGAACGGCACGGCGTGGCGCCAACTCACTGGGGCTTCGCTCGAACTTCCCTACTATCCGCGCACCTTCGTGGCGCCCGATGGACGTGTTTTTTATGCGGGGGAGTTGCAGCAGACGCAGTTTCTCGATGTCAGCGCAACCGGCAGCTGGAGCGCCGGCCCGGCGCGCAAATTTGGTAACCGCGATTACGGATCGGCAGTGATGTATGAGCCAGGGAAAATTATCTATATAGGCGGCGGTGATCCACCGACGCACAGCGCCGAGATCATCGATTTAAATCAAGCAAACCCGCAATGGTCGTACACCGAGAACATGACCTATGCGCGCCGGCAAATGAATGCCACGATATTGCCCACGGGAGATGTTCTAGTTACCGGCGGCACGAGCGGCAGCGGATTCAACGATCTCGCCGGCGCCGTATACCCCGCGGAGTTGTGGCATCCGGCGACGGGGACTTGGACCGAGTTGGCGAGTAACGCCATACCGCGCATCTATCATAGCACCGCGCTATTACTGCCCGATGGCCGAGTGCTGTTCACGGGCAGCGGTGATGGCGGTAACAGTCCTAACGAAGAGAACTACGAAATATATTCACCGCCCTATTTATTTAACGGCGCGCGTCCGACCATCACCGGCACACTGCCAGCACGCGTGGGCTACGGCAACACCAAGGTCGTAAACACGCCGGACGGCGCAAAAATCGCCAAGGTGACATTTATCCGTTTGGGCTCGGTGACGCATGCTTTCGATCAAAGCGCGCGCCTGGTTCGATTAAGTTTCTCCACGGTAAGCACAGGACTTTCAGTGAACTTACCGTCAAGCCGCACGGTCGCGCCGCCCGGTCCCTACATGCTGTTCTTAGTGAACCAAGATGGTGTGCCTTCTGAAGGGCGGATTATGATTTTGGAATGAGTGACGGGTGAAGCGTGGGTAAATATTTTAATGTAGGTTGGGGTGAGTACCGCGAACCCCAACAAACATTAAATTATTTTTGATTCTAATCTTTGTGCTCACGGCGCGTGCAGACATCGCTTTCCAAATACATGGCTTCGATCTCACGCGCGAAACGCTTTTCAATTTCGCGGCGCTTGAGTTTAAGCGTAGGTGTCACCAAACCATTTTCTACGCACCAGGCGTCGGCGAAGCGCGCGATGTGGCAGATGCGCGCATAACCGGGGAAATTACTTAGCTGCGCATTGGCGCGCTTGCATAACTCAGCAGGATCTTCGATTTTGCTTACCGCCAGCAGTCCCAGCTTTGGCCGGCCTTCACCGATCAGCATGACTTGCTCAAAAGCGTTGTCGCGCAAGATCGCCTGCTCGGCGTCCGCCGGCGGAATTTTTTCGCCATTCGACAACACGATTACGTCCTTCACGCGACCGGTGATGTATACGCGCCCGCCTTCGATTTTGGCCAGATCGCCGGTGTGCAACCAGCCTTCGGCATCGATCATGGCGGCCGTGGCAGTGGGATTGTTCCAATAACCGAGCATGATGTTAGGACCGCGCGCCAACAATTCGCCCTGCTCGGTGCAGCGCAGTTCAATGCCTTCGAGCGCGCGACCGATCGAGCTTGGGTCGTTGTCGCCAGCGCGATTCGCGGCCAATACCGGCGCGGTTTCGGTTAATCCGTAGCCTTGCACGATCGGTAAACCTAGGCCGACAAAAATCCGCGCCAGGTGCGGCGCAAACGCGGCGCCGCCGACAATAATAAGGCGCATACAACCGCCTAAACGCCGCTCTAGTTTGTTAGCGACTAACAGCTTTAACAGCGGCCAGCGCCAATTATCCCCAGTCGATGCCTCGCCGCGAAACCGCCGCCAACCCGTGGCGACCGCGGCCTCGAACAAACGACGCTTGAACGACCCGGGTGGCATGGTTTCTTGCAACCGCAACCAAATACGCTCGAAAATACGCGGCACGCTGATAAGAATCGTCGGCCGTTGTTCGCGCATATCGTCGGCCAGCCCACTGATAGAGCGCGCATAAATCGTTTGCGCGCCGGCCCACATGGCGGCGTAGTAACCGCAGGTGCGCTCGAACATGTGCGACAAGGGCAGGAAAGATAAAAACCGATCGGATTCGTAAGCCGGAATCGCTTGCATCGACGCCAGCATGTTGCTGAGTATGTTGCCGTGCGACAGCATCACGCCTTTCGGCCGGCCGGTGGTGCCGGAGGTGTAAACAATCGTCGCCAGATCATCGGCCTTGGCATAAGCGCGCGTCAGCGCCGTAACGCCCATGGGCGCAAGCCATTCGTTTAAACCGATGAGTTTTTTATCGGCGACATCAATGGCATTCAAACACACCGCGCGTTCGACGGTTTTCACGTGCGCGCTCAACGCCGCCCATTGCTTGCCATCCTCGAGCAATAACAAACGCGCGCCGGAATCGTTCAAACACCACGCCATGTTTTCCGGGCGGTCGTCGAAATACAAAGGCACGGTGACCAAACCGAGAGCAAGTGCGGCTTGATCGAACAGTACCCACTCGGTACGGTTGTGCAAACACAGCGCCACGCGATCGCCCGGTTTTAATCCTTCACGCACCAGCGCCGTTTGCCAGCAGGCTACGTCGCGGCCGATTTCGCCCCAACTTCTATCGACCCACTCACGGCCATTGTACTGACGATAGGCCGGCGCATCCGGCGTCGCTTGCACGCGCTGCCATAAAAGATCGGCCAAATTATTCAGATCGGTTAAAGCCATGATTAATTCGACGAGCGTTTACGCTGAATCAAACGTTGCGGTTGCGACCATCCGGGATCGGGCGTGAAGCGCGAGCCGTATTCTTGCGACAAGCGATACAGGCTGTGGCTGATGCCGGTTTCGCCGAGGCTTTCGACATAGCGCATGGGTCCGCCGAGGAACGGTGCGAAACCGGTGCCATAAACCATACCGGCATCCACAGCGTCGGCGTCTGTGATCACGCCTTCGCGTAAACAAGCGACGGCTTCGTTTAATAAACGCAAAACCAAACGTTCGGTGATGGGCACGTCGATCGCAATTTTATTCGGCGGCGGCAACTCGCGCCGGCCGCGCGCATTGTATTGATAAAATCCGCGGCCGGACTTACGCCCAAGATGGCCTTGCTCCACCAGCTCGCGCAAAATGTTTGGCACTTCGATATGCAAAGGCCCAGCCAATTCTTCCGCGACCGATAAACAAATATCGAGGCCGACGCTATCGGCTAACTCGATCGGTCCCATGGGCATACCGAATTCGGTGGCGGCGTTATCGATTGTTACCAAACTCACACCTTCTTCCACTAAGCGCACCGCCTCCATCAAATAGGGCATGAGAATACGATTAACCAAAAATCCCGGACTGCTTTTAACATCCAGCGGTAAACGTTCGATGGCGCAAGTAAAGGCGCGTGCGCGTTGCAGCGCCGCTTCCGACGTTTTCACGCCGCGCACAATTTCCACCAGCTGCATCTTGGCCACCGGATTGAAAAAATGCAGGCCGACCAAGCGCGTTGGATCCTTGAGCGACTGGCCGATGGCTTCCAGCGGAATACTTGAGGTATTGGTGGCGAGCAGCGCTTGCGGCCGCACCAGTTGTTCGACATTTTTAAAAAGTTCGCGCTTGGGTTCTAGTTTTTCCACGATCGCTTCGACGACCAAATCGGCGCGCCGCAGGCCGTAGCCGTGAATATCGGGTAGCAACCGATCCATGGCTTCTTGCACCGCGCGCGCGTCTTTCAGTTTGTCCTTGAAAAAACCGGCGGCTTTTTTCATGGCGCGCGCCAGCGCTTCCGGATTCTGATCTTGCAAGCTCACGCGAAAACCTTTGTTCACCGCCCAGATGGCGATGTCCGCGCCCATGACGCCGGCGCCGATGACGTGCACTTGCTCGATATCGTGGGAATGCGCGCGGCCCTGACGCTTGAGTTCTTCGCCGAGTAAAAACACATGCACCAAACTGCGGCTGGTGCGCGACACCAGCAACTCGCCCAACGATTCGGCTTCCTGTTCTTCGCCGGCGCGTTCTTGCCATAAACGCAAAAACCGCCACGGCGCGGGATAATGATCGGGGTTGGCTTTGTGGCGCACGCGTGGACTTAGCATGCGCACTACTAAAGGTCGCAAAGGTTTCCAGCCGGGCAAACGTTGATACCACGGCGCTTTGCGGCGTGGCGGATGGCGTTTCAAAAATGCTTCGGCGGCGTGCAGCAAATGCCGCTCCGGCACTGCTTCATCCACCAAACCGATGCGCCGCGCTTCGCGTACCGAAAGCGTGCGGCCGCTTAATATCATATCGAGCGCCGGCAAATGGCCCACGAGTGGCGGCAAGCGCACGGTGCCGCCAAAACCCGGATGAATTCCCATGCGTACTTCCGGCAAGCCTAAGCGCGTGGCGGCGTCTTCGCGCGCGATGCGATAGGTACAAGCCAGCGCCAATTCCAAACCGCCGCCCAAACAAAATCCATGAATCAGTGCCACCGATGGAAACGGTAAATGCGCTAAACGCGAAAATACTTGTTGGCCTAAGCGCGCGAGCTCGGTGGCGCGCGGCGCATCGCTGATGTGTTCGAACTCGCGCACGTCGGCGCCGGCGATGAAACCATTGGCCTTGGCCGAACGAATGATCAAACCCTTGTGCGCTTTGTTTTCGATTTCACCCAAAAGTTGAGCGAATTCCTGCAACACTTCCTGTGACAGTACATTCGCCGATTGCTCGGCGACATCCAAAGTTAACAGCGCGTAGTCGGCCAGATATTCGAGGCGCCAATGTTTATTCATGGGCGATCTCCGGACACACGCAGCAACATCGCGCCGCCTTGACCGCCGCCGATGCACAGCGTGGCCACGCCTTGGCCGCCGCCTTTGCGGCGCAAGGCTTGCAGCAGATGCAACACCAAGCGCGCACCGCTGCTGCCGACCGGATGACCGCTGGCAATCGCGCCGCCTTCCGGATTCAAGCGCTCGGGATCCATGGCGCCGAGCGGCGTATCCAGTCCTAGCTCTTTGCGTGCATACTCCTCGCTGGCCCACGCCGCTTGGCAGGCCAATACTTGTGCCGCGAAAGCTTCGTTCAATTCCATTTGCTGCAAGTCGCTCATTTTCAATCGCTGACGAGTCAGTACTTTCGCTACCGCATGCACCGGGCCTAATCCCATTTGACCCGGGTCGACACCAGCCCAATCGTGATCGATCCATTCGCCAAGTATCGGCAATTGATAACGTTGCACGGCATCCGCGCTCGCCAATAATAAAAACGCCGCGCCGTCGGTAACTTGCGAGCTATTGCCGGAAGTCACCAGCCCGTATTTTCTATCGAACACCGGTTTGAGTTGCGCCAATTGTTCCAGATCGGTATCGCGCCGCAGACCGGTGTCTTCGGTATAAACTTTGCCGTCGCCGCCGTACAAGGTTTCCAATTCGGGGCGCAGATATCCGGCGTCAAAAGCCGCGGCCAAACGCCGATGACTTTGCAAAGCGTAAACATCTTGGGTTTCGCGCGAGATGCCGAAACGATAAGCCAATATTTCGGCGGTTTGTCCCATCGACAATTTCACTAAGGGATCGGTCAGCCCCAGCAATAGCGAGTAAACCGGTTTGAGATAAGCCGGACGAAAACGCCCCATGACGCGCACGCGATCCAGCACATGCCGCGCGCGCAACATCTTGCCGAGCCACGCCACCATCGCGCCGTTCCATTGGATCGGCGCGCGGCTCATGGCCTCGGTACCGCCGGCGAGTATCAGCTGCGCGCGCCCGAGCGCGATGTGCTCGGCGGCGTTGGCCACCGCTTGCAAACCTGAAGCACAATTGCGCTGCACGGTATACGCCGGCATGCCTTTGCCGCAACCCAAACGCAGCGCGATGATGCGCGCGATGTTGGCTTCGTCGGCGGCGGGAATAACGCAGCCGGTGATCACTTCATCCAAGGCCGTGGGCGCGAACGGTTGGCGCGCGAGCAAGGGTTTGCCGACGGCGACCGCGAGATCGGCGGCGCTGAACGGGCCGGGTTCGCTGCGCGCTTTTAGAAAAGGAGTGCGGGCGCCGTCGACAATGTAAACTTTATTCAAAATTCGGTCCTTATAAAATAAAACTTAAAAAAAAATTAGACAGGATTTACAGGATTAACTGGATTATTCGGATCAAGATTTTCACTAAGAGTTTAATCTAAAAATAGTTTAATGTAGGTTGGGTTAGGCGCGAAGCGCCGTAACCCCACGAAACGACTTGTTGGGGTTCGCTACGCTCACCCCAACCTACATGATAAGTTTTAAGCAATCCTGTTAATCCTGTAAATCCTGTCCATTCAATCATATTAAATTCTTTGCTGCGCTTTTGCGGCGCACGCTCTTTTTTAAAACTTTTTCCACCGGAAAATCATCCACGGCAATCGCCGCGCGTCGCGCCGCGTAGGCGATGCGCACTATCTCGGCTTGCTCTGCGTTCAATATTCCTTGCGCCAGCGCCGCATGCACTTGCGCCGCATGATCGCCCAGCAACAGCGGCTGCTGTTCGACCAGCTTAGACAGTAATCGCTCCAAGGGCTCGGCGGCAATGACTTTAGCGAGCGCGGTTTCCACGCGGCCGATAGCATCGTTGGGCAAGTTGGATATATACATGCCCTGCGTCAAACGATCGCGCGCTGACGAAGGTTCTAGCAGCATACTGGCACAGGCATGGCCCATGGCGTCGCCGGGCACGTGATAATGGCGCCCGCCGGGAAATACCAAACCGCCCATGAGCCAAGCAAAAAATTTATTAGGAAAATTTTTAAGAATGATGACCAAAGTTTTTTCGGCTTCGTGCAAACAGTAATCGCAGGCCCAACGCAGCAACGGAATATCCGCCGCCGGCCGGCCGTCGTCTTCGAAACGCTTGAGCACCGCCGACGCCAGATATAAAAAACTCAGCACGTCGGCGAAGCGCCCGGAAATTTTTTCCTTGCGCTTGAGCGCACCGCCCAAGGTCAGCATCGCCACATCGGAAATAAAAGCAAAAGCCGTGGACAAGCGGCTGAGTTTTTGCAGATAACGTCCGGCCGGCCCCGAACGCGGCTGGCGCACCCAGCGCGCGCCGGTTAAACCAAGCCAGAAGGCGCGCGTGGCGTTGCTCAAGGTGTAACGCACATGACCGAAAATAGCTTCATCGAAAACCCGAACGGCGCGGGCTTCGTCGGTATCGGCTACAGCCTGCATTTCTTTAAGCACATACGGATGACAACGCACCGCGCCTTGGCCGTAAATGATCAGCGCGCGCGTGAGTAAATTCGCGCCTTCCACAGTGATACTGATGGGCACGGCCTGATATACGCGCCCCATGAAATTGCGCGGACCGAGGCAAATGCCGGAACCGCCTTGAATGTCCATGGCGTCGTTGACCACGCGGCGCATGTGCTCGGTGAGTTGATATTTAACGATGGCCGAAGCCACTGAAGGTTTTTCGCCCAAATCCACAGCGCGCGCGGTCAGCGTGCGCGCGGCGTCCATCATATAGGTATACCCAGCGATACGGCCCAGGGCTTCTTCCACGGCTTCGAATTTGCCGATGGGTAATTTAAATTGTTTGCGAATGCGCGCGTACGCGCCGGTCGCGCGGCATGCTAGTTTGCCAGCGCCGCACGATAGCGCCGGCAAGGAAATCGAGCGGCCGGCGGCGAGCGATTCCATCAACATGCGCCAACCCTGACCGACGCGTTCGCGGCCGCCGATGATCCAATCAAGTGGAATGAAAACATCCTCGCCCCAATTGGGACCGTTTTGAAAAGCGATATCGAGCGGATGATGGCGCGTGCCGATTTTGACGCCAGCGGTGTCGGTAGGGATCAGCGCCAAAGTAATGCCGAGATCTGCTTCTTGGCCCAACAAGTGTTCGGGGTCGAATAAACGAAACGCGAGTCCTAACACCGTGGCCACGGGGCCGAGCGTGATGTAACGTTTTTCCCAATTCAGGCGTATGCCTAATACCTTTTTCTTTCCCTCGAATTCGCCGTAACAAACGACACCACGATCCGGCATGGCGCCGGCGTCGCTACCAGCTTCGGGACTGGTGAGCGCGAAGCACGGCACTTCTTGGCCGCGCGCCAAGCGCGGCAGATAATAATCTTTTTGTTTCTCGGTGCCGTAGTGCAATAACAGTTCAGCCGGGCCCAATGAGTTTGGCACCATGACGGTGACGGCGGCGGTGATCGAACGGCTGGCGACTTTCATCACCACTGCCGAATGCGCTTGCGCGGAAAATTCCAAGCCGCCGTAGTGCTGCGGAATGATCATGCCGAAGAAACCGTGGTCTTTTATAAACTGCCAGACCTCCGGCGGCAAATCGCGACGTTCGTGAGTAATATTCCAGTCATCCAGCAGCGCGCACAATTCTTCGACCGGTCCGTCGATGAAGCGTTGCTCTGCGGCGGATAAGCGCGGCGCCGGTAAAGCAAATAATTTTTCCCAGCGCGGATTACCGCCGAAGAGCTCCGCTTCCCACCATACGGTGCCGGCTTCGAGCGCTTCGCGTTCGGTGTCGGACATCGTCGGCATGATTTTTTGAAATCGGCGGCGCAGCGGTGCGCTGATAAATTTTCGGCGCAGCGGTGCGATCGCTAACGGTGTAACAACTATGAAAAAAATTCCCCAGGCGATCAACCATAAGTTTAACGGCGGCTGGGTCCACGCGTCCCACAGCACGATGCCCGCGGCCAACACTACTGACCAGATCAGCCCGGGCACGCGCAGCGCGGCGACGATCCAGATCGTCAGCACGGCAAGCAAAATCCATATGACGGCGTTCACATTTCCCTGCCTTGGGATTCCTATTTAATGGAGTGGCGGATGCATCCCCATTGTAGCCCACGCGGCTTAGTTCGCGGCCAGCGGCGGCACGCACGAATCACACTGCCCGATAAAGGGTTAAGCGCTAGTGCTTCAAATTTCGATCATCTCAAAATCGGACTTGCCGGCGCCGCAGTCGGGGCATTTCCAATTTTCCGGGATTTTTTCCCAGGTGGTGCCGGGTGGAATGCCTTCTTCCGGCCGGCCCTTTTCTTCCTCGTAGACAAAACCACAAATAACGCACATGTAGGATTTCATACGTGCTGCCACGACACAGGCGTTACGCTGTAAAAAAGCTGCATATTTTTCCTCGATCTGGGTCAAACCCGGTAACACGTATGATCGCACTTTCGGTTTCATGGTGAAACTACCCATAGGACGGTAGAATCTCGTCGATGTCAGAACGTATCGCGGTGGTGTTGTGCAATTTGGGTGGGCCGGATTCATTGAAAGCGGTGCGTCCGTTTTTGTTCAATCTGTTTTCCGATCCGGATATTTTCCGCCTGCCTTTGCCGTGGCTGACGCAACGTCCGTTCGCGGCCTTAATCGCTTGGCGGCGCGAACACGAGGCCGCCAAAGGCTACGTCGCCATCGGCGGCAAGTCACCGCTACTGGAATACACGCGTGCGCAAGCGCAAGCTTTGCAGCAGGCCCTGGCCAACGCCGGTGAATTCGATGTGCATGTGTGCATGCGTTACTGGCATCCGTTAACGGCGGAAACGGTGGCCATGCTCAAAGCCAAAAATTACGCGCGCATTATTTTATTGCCGTTGTATCCGCAATATTCGATCACCACCACCGGCAGCTCGTATCATGAGTTTCAACGTCAATGCCACAAGCAGCATTATCATCCGTCGATTAAATTAGTGCAGCAGTGGCACGACCAAGCCGATTATCAAGCAGCGATCGTCGAAAGTTTACGCGCTGAAATTAAAAAATTTCCCGATCCCGATCCGGCACGCACGCTATTATTATTCTCGGCGCACGGCTTGCCGCGCAAGGTCGTCGACCGCGGCGATCCTTACGAACGCCAAATCCGCGCCACGTATGACAGCTTGCGCGCCGCCCTGGCCTGGCCGCACACGCTGCTGTGTTATCAAAGCCGCGTGGGCCCGCTCGAGTGGCTGCGACCTTACACCGAAGACGCGATCCGTGAACAAGCCGCGGCGGGTTTCAAGCAAATGCTGGTTTATCCGATCGCGTTCGTGTCCGATCACGTCGAAACTTTATTCGAACTGGGGATTACCTACGCTGACTTGGCGCGCGCGCAAGGCGTCAGTCATTATCGCGTGACGCCGGCGCTCAATAATCATCCGCGCTTTATTGAGGCGTTGAGAAGCTTGGTGTTAAACGCCATGATAGAACCATGAACCAAACCGTCACTCCACCCATTGTCATGGTTTTCGCCGGCGCCGATCCCACCGGCGGCGCCGGCGTTATCGCCGATGTATTGGCGTTGAGCAGCCTCGGTTGTCATCCCGCCGTCGTCGTCACCGCGGTGACGGCGCAAGACACCAGCGGCATTAAACAATTCAACTGCGTGGAAACCGAATTGGTGATCGCGCAAGCGCGCGCGGTGCTCGAAGACATGCCGGTGGCGGCGTTTAAAATCGGCATGCTCGGCAACGCTGAAATCGCCGCGGCGGTGGCAAGCATCGTCGAGGATTATCCCAGCGTCCCTTTAGTGGTCGATCCAGTGCAGAGTTCCGGGCGCGGCGATCCCTTGGCCGAAGACATGTTGGACAGCGTGTTACGCAGTTTAATTATTCCGCAAGCCACCCTGATCACGCCCAACAGTTTGGAAGCGCGCGCGCTCGCGCCCGGCGCCGACACGCTCGATGCCTGCGCGCAAGAACTAATGTCGTTGGGAAGTGAATACGTGCTCATCACCGGTACGCATGAAAGCACCCCCGAAGTCACGCATCGGCTCTATGGTAACTTGCGTCTGTTGGAAACTTTTTCCTTCGAACGCCTAGCCGGCGATTTTCACGGTTCGGGTTGCACCCTGGCCGCGGCCTGTGCCGCGTCCTTGGCGCACGGTCTCGATCCGGTCAACGCCGTCGGCGAATCGCTGCAATATACTTGGGAAACCTTGAAATACGCGTTCCGCGCCGGCATGGGACAACAAATACCCAATCGGCTTTATTGGGCGCGGGACATGGATGAGCCGGAAGAAAACCAAGACAACTAAAAAAGTGGCGTGTTAATTACTGCTTGTCCGACAGTTTTTCGTATTCCAAATTAAGTTCCACCGCTTGCGCAGTGGTGTTGGTCCACATCAGGCAATAAGTCTGCGGGGACGTGGAAGTAAATATATCTTTGGTGGCCGCTGTTTGGTGCGCCGGCACGGGATAATAAACTTTGTTGTCGGCGTGATAGTGCAAATTAAAATTTAACGGCGCGCTGGCGGTGAATCCATAACGCAATTTTTCCGCGGCGCTAAGCGCCGCACAGGCTTCATGTTCTTGTCCGGAAGCGATGGAAATTTTCTCGAATTGTTTACCCGAGTCTGCGGCATTGGCCGCCAAACCGGCTGCCAACCCCATAGCAAATAAACCGCCAACCAGAAAAATGGGAGCAAAATATTTTGGCATTGATTATTTAGATGCGTTTAAATTAAAAGCTACATTCAAACTTCTTCGCACGTCATCCAACTCTTGCACGCCGTGCACGGTGCGAACATGTTTACCATCGGGCGCAAAAAATAACAAACTGACGGCGTCGACATTATAAGTTTTGGCAAACGCTTTACCCTCGGCAATTTGCATATCGGCAATAATGAATTCAATCGCGCCGGCGTATTCGTCGCGTAGCTGCTGCAGCTGTTCCATCAATTGCGAGCTGGCGACTAAATAGTGATCGTGTACTTGCACCACGACATTTTTTCCCTTGCCGATTTGCGACAGATCACTGCTGTAACCGCGCGGCAAATTCCAGGCAAACAAACCGATGATGGCTAAAGTAAAGATCAGCATCATTAACCGAGGTAAATAAGACTTTTTTTTCGCGGCGGTTTTATTTTGCATATGTTGCCTAACCTATTAAAGATAAATTTAATATCGGGTGAACAGTCTATGTGGATATTAACATGGCGGTGCTAGGCTACACGTCAAATTTACAAGCTTCATGTAAGAAGTACATATTTCTTAATTAAGCCTACGATTTATATTTTTAAAAATTATAATTAAAACAGACTCGTTTTTAAAAGAAATTTAAATCTTGGCGGTGGCACAGCATTTGCTTTTGATGGAGTCTTCTCAACGACGTTAATTCCCAAGGAGATAAAAATGGAACATGAAAAGTCACGCCGTTCGAAAAACGGCGCTCACGATGCTATCGCTTTATTGATGGAAGAT